>DATGOZ010000164.1:0-2337 GCA_035305395.1 Taishania sp.
AGCCGAAAAAGAGGCAATCGTTTTTTGTCAAAAAGATTTTAAAACATCACAAGCACTCAATACAACGTATCAAATTGATTCAAAAAATACAAAACCAGTCAAATTATATATTTCTGGAGGTAAAAAATCAGCAATTAGATTGATGGATGTGAACAATTCATTCATTATTTCGAATTAACTTTGTACTTATAATTTAGAATAACAAAAAATGGCAGTAATCGTTTCCCCTTCAGTTTTATCATGTGATTTTGCAAATGTTCAACGTGACGTTGAAATGATCAATCAATCACAAGCAGATTGGTTTCATATCGACATCATGGATGGTGTATTTGTTCCAAATATTTCGTTTGGATTTCCTGTAATGAGTGCAATGAAAAAGCACGCAACAAAACCATTAGATGTACACTTGATGATAGCAAATCCTGATCAATATATTGAAGAGTTTCACAAAGCTGGAGCGGATTGGTTGACTGTTCATTACGAAGCTTGTCCACATTTGCATCGTACAATTCAATATATCAAATCGTTTGGAATGAAAGCGGGCGTTGCATTGAATCCACATACACCTGTACATTTATTGGAAAACATCATCGAAGAGTTGGATTTGGTATTAATTATGTCTGTAAATCCAGGTTTTGGTGGACAAAAATTCATTCCTAGTGCAGTTGAAAAGGTTCGTCAATTAAAGGCATTGATTGAAAAACACAATGCAAAAACCTTAATTGAAGTTGATGGAGGAGTAAATTTAGAGACTGGAAAATTATTAGTTGATGCTGGGGCAGATGCGTTGGTTGCAGGTAGTTTTGTTTTTAATTCAGCGAACCCAGCGGAAACAATCAAGGATTTAAAGAATTTATGATGCAAGCGTTTTTCAAATCCAAGTTCTTATTTGATTTTCAAGCGAATCAGGTTTGGATTGAAACAATCGATAAACAAAATCTTACTTCCGACCCTGCGATCAGAAAGTTGATGTGTCACATACTCAATGTGCACCATGTTTGGGTATCTCGATTGAATGGTCGAGAGGCTATATCTGGTGATTGGGATGATTTACCTTATTATGCTTGGCAACAGTTGAATGAAGAAAATTATCGTCAGACGAATGAGTTTGTAGAACATCAGCCCGTAGATAAGTTGATTCACTATACAACAAGTGAAGGAGTTGACAGTAGTATGCGAGCTGATGATATTTTATATCATATTTTGCAACACAATATTCATCATCGTGCTCAAATCAATTCATTGATTCGAAAAGTTGGCGCGACTCCTGCTGTATTTAATTTCATTGAGTGGAAGAGTTCTATGTAACAAATGTTAATTATTAGCGTTAATTAAATTATGATGAATAAAGCTGGTTTGATTTTCATTCTATTGGTAGTTTTTAGCTTGAGTGCGACAGCTCAAAATTTGTCGGCAATGGAAACAGAATTGGCTACGCTGTTAGATAAATTGCGTACTGCTCAAAATGATTCTGAGAAGCAAGAAGCAAACGTAAAGTTTAAATCCAAATTAGAAGAAGTAATTCAACTTCCAGGTGCTTTTGATCATCCTTTTAGTAGCTTGAAAACAGTCGGAACAGTTAAAAGTCCCGATAATGTTTTTCGCTTATTCAATTGGAATGTTGAACAAGATGATTTAACTCAAAAGTATTACTGTTACATCCTGCGTTTCGATGAAAAATCGAAAAAATACAAACTTATCGAATTGAAGGACAACAGTTTGATGTTGCCACAACGTCCGACAGAAATTTTAGAAGCAGATAATTGGTATGGGGCTTTGTACTACAAAATCATTCCATCTAAAAAAGGTTCAAAAACAATTTATACCGTTCTCGGATGGGATGGAAATAATTCTGTTAGTACAATGAAAGTAATTGATGTGCTAAATTTTAGTGGAAATACCGTTCGCTTAGGAAGCCCAATTTTCAAAATGAATAAGGAGACATTGAAACGCGTTTTCTTTGAATATTCGAAAAAGACAACAATGTACTTGTCGTATGAAGAACAGTATGATCGTATTATTTATGACCATCTTGCACCTGAAACACCTGCATTAGTAGGAATGTACTCAATGTATGTCCCTGATTTATCCTACGATGCGTTGGTAAATGATAATGGTAAATGGGTTCTAAAAGAAGATGTAATTGGTGTAAACAAAGACGAACCCGAAACGATTACCATCTTGGTTAAAGATGAAAAAACAGGAGAACTCAAAGAAAAGAAGATTAAAAATAAATGGGAGGAACCTTCCAAATCTCACGTAGCAACAACTCCTGAAGATCAAATGCGTGAGGAACAAAAAGAAAAGTTGAAACAACCAACAACAACTTCGACATTT
>DATGOZ010000165.1:0-8544 GCA_035305395.1 Taishania sp.
GGTGCTTGAGAATACGTAATCTTACTTGTACCAATAAGAAATAGAAT
This sequence comes from Taishania sp., assembly GCA_035305395.1. Lineage (GTDB taxonomy): Bacteria > Bacteroidota > Bacteroidia > Flavobacteriales_D > Crocinitomicaceae > Taishania. The sequence continues at coordinate 48 of DATGOZ010000165.1, forward strand.
AAATAAATGGGTGTAAAAATTTTTCATTTATAAATATTTTTATCATTAAGATAACTTGAAAATATGAGTCTAATAAACAAATTTTTAAGTAATAAATTTAAACAAATAATTGATTGCCTTTATGGATAATTTCTTTTACAACATCAGCCACTGAATCTTTACAAATATTTTTACTTTTACAATATTCACTCAACAACCAAACAGATAGCTCTTTATTCCCTTTACTTGCATTACAAGAAACACAGGAAAGTGCTATATTTTCGATACTATTTAACCGAATGTCATTCACTATGTGTTCCCAAGAAGCTTGAGTTTTACGAGTGCCATCACTTAAAAATTCAACACCACAGTATACGCAATACTTGTCACGCTGTGTAACTTTCAGTTCAACCTCCCTTGATATTCCCCATTGATTTGCCATAAATTAAGTGATCGAAATAAATAATACTGTTAAAAAAATAATTTACATAAAATTATTAGCACAAAAAAAGGCTACATACGAATATGCAGCCTTCAACTATAAAAATCTTATCGATTACAAACTGTTGATTGCGTCGAACAATCGAGTTGTAATTTCATCTATTGATCCGATTCCGTTTATTTCGATGAATTTGTTTTGTTTTTGATAAAACTCCTTCACAGGGAATGTTTCCGCTTTGTAAACATTGATTCTGTTTTGAATGACTTCTGGATTAGCATCGTCAACACGTCCGCTAACTTCAGCACGCTTTTTCAAACGCTCTTTCAATTCATTCTCCTCAACATCCAACGCCAACATTACAGAAATAGAAGTACCTTTTGATGTTAAAAATTGATCCAATGCCTCAGCTTGCTTATTTGTACGCGGGAAACCATCAAAAATAAACCCCTTTGGATTTTCATATTTCGAAAATTCAGATTCAACCATTTTGATTGTCACCTCATCCGGAACTAATTGACCTTTATCCATGTAACTTTTAGCCAATACACCTAATTCAGTTTCCCCTTTAATATTTGCTCTAAAGATATCTCCAGTAGACAAATGAATTAAACCATATTGTTCTATTATTCTTTCAGATTGAGTTCCTTTTCCAGCTCCTGGAGGTCCAAATAATACAATGTTCAACATAATTGGAAATTTTTTAATTCTTTTCGTTTACTCTTTGATTTGCAGTATTTCACTTAAGTTTCGACCTGTTTCATTATAGTCTAACCCATATCCAACCACAAATCTATTTTCAATTTCAAAAGCAACATAGTCAGGTTTTACTCGACCTTCATGCGCTTCCTTTTTGTATAATAATGTACAAATTTTTAATGAATTTGGCATCTGTAATTCAATGATTTTATGAATTTTATCCATCGTCACTCCTGTGTCAACGATATCTTCCAAAATGATTACATCTTTGTCTACCAAACTTGTTGTCAGTCCAATTAATTCATCCACACGACCAGTTGACCCTGTTCCTTTGTACGAACTAACTTTTACAAACGTGATTTCACAGTCAACAGTAATTTTCTTTAGCAAGTCGGCAGCAAACATAAATGCTCCATTCAGAATCGCTACAAAAACAATGTGTTTGCCTTGGTATTCTTGATTGATTGTTTGAGCTAATTTTGATACGCCATCCTGAATCTCCCCCTCTGAAATAAACGGAACAAATGTTTTGTCTATAAGTTGAATCTCGCTCATACTAATCTCCAATAAAGGTGTCAAAGTTAATATTTTTTTATGAAAAATTGGGCAATTATCTACTGAATACAAAATCAATGTATCTTTGTTGCCATCACCAAAAATGAAAAAACAGTGAAACATTCATCAATTCATTCTAAAAAAATAGGATTATTAGGGGGGGGACAATTGGGAAGAATGATTATTCAAGATGCAATTTCTTACAATTTAGACATTCACGTACTTGATAATGATGAAAAAGCACCGTGCAGTACAATAGCGACAACTTTTCGTCATGGAAATTTGAATGATTACGATACTGTAGTTGATTTTGGGATGGATAAAGACATCATCACAGTTGAAATTGAAAATGTGAACGTAGATGCTTTAGAGTATCTCGAATCGCTTGGCAAGGAAGTTTATCCACAACCACGCGTTTTGAGAATTATCAAAGACAAAGGCTTACAAAAGCAATTTTATATCGACAATAACCTACCTACTTCATCATTTGAATTCATTGATAACAAACAAACTTTAGCAAGGTTCGTTGATCAATTACCTGCAGTAAATAAGTTGAGAACTGGAGGCTATGATGGAAAAGGTGTTCAAATCATTCAAAATGCTTCTGAAATTGATAAAGCTTTTGATGAACCAAGCATTTTGGAACAGTTTGTTCCATTTACGAAAGAATTATCGGTAATTGTTGCACGCAACAAAAATAAGGAAATCATTTCCTATCCTGCAGTGGAATGTGAATTCAGCAAATCATTGAATTTGGTCGAATTTTTATTTGCTCCAGCAACTATTTCAAATGAAGTTGAAACAAAAGCACAAGCCATTGCAAAAGAAGTTATCGAGAAATTGGATATGGTCGGCTTGCTAGCTGTTGAATTTTTCTTACTTGAAAATGGTGAACTATTGATTAACGAAATAGCACCAAGACCTCACAACAGTGGACATCACACCATTGAGTGTAATTATACCTCTCAATTCGAACAACACTTGAGAAGTATTCTAAATATGCCACTTGGAAGTACCGATATTATTTTGCCAGGAGTTATGATTAACTTACTCGGAGCTGATGGCCACCAAGGAGAAGCCTACTACGACGGACTGGATGAAGCTGTTGGGACAAAAGGTGTATACTTCCACTTATATGGGAAAAAATATACGAAACCTCATCGCAAAATGGGACACATCACCGTTGCTTTACAAGATCTAGATGCAGCAAAATCAATTGCCAGAAAGCTGTTACAAAATATCAAAGTGATTTCTAAGTAATTAAGTAAGTTCAATTACTTTTTGTATATTGTTTGCAAATTCCAAACATGGTGCGCTACATTCTTTCTTACATTCTGCCATTGCTATTTGCATTTGTTCCGAAAGAAGGAATAGGTCAGATATTTGCATTTAAAGCATACAACCATAAGAATGGTTTGACTATTAACAGTGTATCAGAAATCACCGAAAAAAGTGATGGAGGGATTTTGATTGGGACAGATGGTGCAGGGATCATTGAATTTGACGGATATCACTTCCAAGATTATATCGATGCGACCTTACAAATCAATGACCACATCACAAGTATTGTATTTTGGAAAAACAAGACAATTTACAGCACCAGATATAGGGGGATTAGTATTGTTGACACACCACAATATATTCGCCGATTAATAGGAAGTCAATACATTGGGCAAATCAAGAATTTAAAGGTTGTTCAAAACACACTCATTATTGCTGCCTATTCTGATTTTTACACGTACAACTTAGAGACCAATGAATTAGTCCGAATCAGTCAATTCAAAAAGAATAACAAATACACTTTACATTCAGTTATTCAAACCGATGAAGGTATTATCTATTTGACCGATATAGGAAACTTCATTTGTACAAACAAACTAGAATTCAAAAAACTGAATGATTATTTTAAGACAACAAGCACTTTACTTGATGACAAAAAGTTTGGGTTTGAAAAAAAGGGCATGTTGTATCTATTCGATGAACATTTCAAAAAAGGAATTATCATTCAATTAAAGAGAACAAGCTTCAACTACAAAGAAAAAGTCATTCAAAACCCATACAACCTCAGTTCTGAAACCATTGTTAGTAGTACTTATAACGTCGAAAGACAAAAATATGCCTTTGTTTCAAGCAAAGGACAGCTGTATGAAATCGACAACTTTACTGTAACAAAAATTCCGAGCAACCACAACATTCAATTATCAAACATTAATAAAATATTTGCTGATTCAAAAGGAAATTATTGGATTTGCACACACAATAAAGGACTCGTTAAGGTATGTAAACATCCATTTACGAAACTCAATTATCAACCACATTTCAGAACAAACGAAATTTCACATATCTACAAAAGTGATCAAAACAAACTCTTGGTTTCGAATTTTGAATCAACATTTATATCTGATATTTTCGAAGGTCCAGTAAAAAAGCTCCCTTTTAGAATTTTTTCACATACGAAAGTAAACGATAAAACATTTTTTGGAACAAATACTGGAATTTATGAGTTCAACGATAAAACCGATGAATATAAGAAATTAACGATCCCAGATTTCCCAAATGAGTGTCGTATTCAATTCATTACCCATCGAAGTCCTTACTTTTGGGTTAATGCATTCGAAAAAGGGCTTTACCAATTGGATGAAAATTTTCGTATAGTTAATTTTTATGCCGATTCAGCTCACGTTCCTTTGACTATTTACACAGGGCAATTCTCAGATGACAATAAGTACTTGTATCTTGGGAGCTCTTCTGGAATTCGAAAAATAGATCTTCAAACACAAGAAGTAAAAAAGGTAAAAACACTTCATTTGGGTCATTACTGTGGTTTATCAGCTAAAGATGCCTTCGGTACAATTTGGTTCACTGTAGAAAAAGGGTTAATTGGAATTAGTAAAAAAGGGGAAATACTAACACTGAGCGATTCAAAGCTCTTTCCTAGTTATCTCTTCTACTCATTGAACAGTGACGATTATGGGAATTTGATCTTAGGAACAAACAAAGGTTTAAATGTTATTCAAATCAATGAAAATGGACAAGTTCTAAGTCAACGAAGTTACTTTTCTGGTGTAGGTTTTGAAGGGTATGAAACCAACATGAGAGCTTCATTTCAAGAAGAAAATATTGCTTATGTTGGAACCTTAGAGGGTATGTTTTATTTAGACTTTGAATATTTACAGCTATTACCTCCACCAAGTAAACCACACATCACATTTATCACAGAGAATGTTGACAAAGCCAAAAATCATCAATTTAGTTTTTTAACTAAAAATCCAATTACAAAAACAGTTTTTTATTCCTATCGAATTAAAGACCATCAAGATAAATGGACGAGTCCATCCTTATCCAATCAAATTAATTTGTCAAACCTGAGATCTGGTAATTATCAAATTGAGGTCAAAGCAACGTATGACGGAACGGTTTTTAGTGACGTTGCTACATACGATTTTACTATCAGGTCACCTTATCTGAGAAATACAGGATTTATTGTCAGTCTTATTGTAATTGTACTAGTTCTCAATTTACTTTTCTATTTCATTTCCAAGCGAAGTATCGCAACTCAACTTCAATATACCGAAGACTTTTTCCTATCACAACGATACGCTCCCTATTTATTACTTTTTGGAGCTGTCTGCAACTGCCTCATCAACATCATTACCCCTTACTTGATGAGTAATTTCTTTGTAAACTATGTTTTACTTATTGTAACTACTGCCCTACTGTTAACGATTTTCTACTTTGCTATTCAACAACGCAACAAGTCAAACAACACAGGTGTAAAATTTTTCATGAGAATTGGATACATTACACTTCTGACATACAACTTATACTGTTTGTATGATAGTTCATTACATCCATTCTACGGTTTTGCCATTTTGCTCGTTACTTCAGCAGCACCATTTCTATTTGAAAAAACAACAAGTACTGCGATTTACGCTATCTGCTTTGTTTCCATTACAATCTTCATCATTCTCAGCGCACATGATGTTTACTACGACAAATATTTGCTCGTACTTCCAATCACGATTTCTGGAATTTTATCAATTCTGATCAACTTTATTCGACACGATATGTTGCATCAATTGGCATTCATATCTTCCATTGTCAATAAAGGAAGTTTCATTGCTTTAGCCACCACACGTAAAGGAGAAATTAAGTTTGCTAGTGATAGCATTAGTCATTATTTGAATCTGACTGGAAAAGAAATGATAGGTGAATCCATAGAAATTCTTGGGGAATACTTAACAGACAACTATAAAATCAATGGATTTGAGTTACAAAACAAGTTTTTGTGCGAACATAACTTTGTTTTGCCAATGATAAATCGCTCTCAAGAAATCACATGGATTCAATGGTCGTGTAGAGATTTTCAAAGAGATACACGTGTTGTCATTGGTCAAGATGTTACTGAGAAAATCAACCTACAAAACACATACGAAATTCTAGTTGAAAATGCCGAAGATTTAATCTATCAAATTGACTTAGATGGAAATATTCAATTCTTGAATAATCGTTTCAACGATTACCTAAAAATTGACCGCAAGAAATTAATTGGCAAACCAATCTCTTCTATTTATCCAGAGCAATATAAGGATTATCTGATTTCTAATTTTAAGAAACAACTAGAAGAGCAAGAAAAAGTCTCTTATTTTGAGTTCCCGCTTGAAGATAAGAATGGTTATCTCCAATGGTTCGGACAATTAGTAACCCTACTAGTTGAACCAGCAACCAACAAACCAAAAGGGTATTTGGCTGTTTCAAGAAACATTACTGAGCGGGTGAAGAAGGACAACATCATTGAAAATCAACGTGTCAATATACAAGCTGGTTTCAATTATGCACACCGCATACAGATGAGCTTGTTACCTAGTTCCGAAAAACTAAGTTCCTATTTCAAAGAGCAATTTGTATTCTTCAAACCAAAAGATATCGTTTCTGGAGATTTTTATTGGTGTAACCAAATTGATAATTATCTACTTGTTGCCGTTGGAGATAGTACCGGACACGGTGTTCCTGGAGCATTCATGTCAATTCTAGGTATCAACTTACTTAACTCAATTGTCCTAGAAAAACAACTGATTGAGCCTGGTCGAATTCTCAACGAATTGGATGTACAACTCAAACAAATGATGCATAGCGGTAATGACCCGAGGTATCAGCTAAACGATGGAATTGAAATTACAGTTTGCGCCTTTAATTTAGCGACAAATGAATTTGAATACGCATGTGCTGGATCTAAGATCATCTTGCACGATGGACACACTATCAGTATCCGCAAAGGAGACAGTAAACACATTGGTGATACAATCGACAACTTCCAAGGATATGTCACTCACTATCTAACAATCAACAATCAAACAACTATTTATCTACTAACTGATGGTTTTCAAGATCAATTTGGAGGTATTCACAATAAAAAATATTCATTGCGTAGATTGATGGAATTAATCAATCAAAATGTGAGTTTACCGCTAGCAATTCAAGGTGAATTTCTAGAAGAAGAGTTTGAATCTTGGAAAAATAAAAATGAACAAACGGATGATGCAACAATCGTTGCGCTCCGAAAATTATAGAGAAGATGGATTATGTGATTTTGGTAGATAAAGATGATAGAGCGATTGGAGTGTGCGAGAAATTGGAAGCACATCGAAAAAATTTACTCCATCGTGCTTTTTCTGTATTACTTTACAATAACGAAGGGAGATTATTATTACAAAAAAGAGCAAAAACTAAATACCATTCAGGTGGACTACTGACAAACGCCTGTTGCTCCCACCCTGCTCCGGGAGAAACTTCAGAACAAGCAGCAATTCGACGATTACAGGAAGAATTACTAATCAATACCGATTCAATTCAGTTGGAACTCGTCTGCAAGATGATTTATCAAATTGAATTCGAAAATGGGTTATCTGAACATGAATTGGATTATATTTACCTAAGTAAATTTGATGGTGAGCCAAAATTAAATTTCGTGGAAGCAGAAGCATATATTTGGAAAACGTTGAAGGAGATTCAACAAGATATTGCTGACAACCCAGATGATTTTACCTTTTGGTTTAAAAAAATCGTCAACGATTATTACGAAATAATAGAACAAAAGATCAATGAAAATTTGTAGAAGAGAGACTTTCAACGCAGCACACAGATTGCATGTTGAAGGATGGGATGACACTAAAAACTATCAAGTTTTTGGAAAATGTAGTAATCCAAATTATCATGGACACAACTACATTTTGGAAACTTGGGTCGAGGGAGAAATCGATCCACTTACGGGATATGTTTACGACTTAGGGAAATTAAAAGAACTTATCCGTGGAGAGATTTGTCACCGTTTTGATCACCGTAACCTCAATTTAGATTGTCCCGAATTCAAAGGGATTAATCCTACCGCAGAGAATATCGCTGTAGTTATTTGGAACATACTAAGAGAAAATCTACCTCAATCACTCAAATTAACTGTTCGACTTTCAGAAACTGAAAACAATTGGGTTGAATACAGTGGAAAATAAAAAGAGGGAATTTCATTCAGAAATTCCCTCTTGTAGTATTTTTCAAATTGAAAATTATTTTATCAATTTAGCACGCTTTTTATCCAATTTAGCTTGCTTTTCGTTTAATTTTGCATGTTCCAAATCAAGCTTTGTCAACTTCGTTTGAATTTTAGAAGTATCTCCTTTAGCTTTTTCTAAGTCTTTTTGCAATTTATCACCTTTCTTTTTCAACTTATCTCTTGATTTATCAATGCTTGCTTGTTCTGCGTCAAGTTTAGCAACGCTTGCTTCAAATTTTTCAGCTGCTTTTTTAGCCTTTTCAGCTGCTTTTGCCTCT
>DATGOZ010000166.1:0-5667 GCA_035305395.1 Taishania sp.
ATTACTTTGGTTGGAAAAGATCCTTCTTTTGAACCAGTAATTACCTTCTGCTTGAATGAATCAACTGCTGTGACAGCTGTTTCTGAAAGTTTGAAAAAATCAACTTACGAGCATTTTAATACTAATAGAGAGATTCACGTAATTCCGAACTTCGTTCCAACGTCTGAAAAGGAACAACATTCACCTTGTCAACGTGCAAAGTATGCTACGAAAGAAGAACGAGTTTTGTGTCACGTTTCAAATTTCCGTCCGGTAAAACGTGTGGAAGATGTGGTGAAGGTTTTCAAATTGGTCAATGACGAGATTCCAGCTAAATTGTTATTAGTTGGTGATGGTCCAGATCGTTTGCTAGCTGAAAGAACATGTAGAAATTTGGGAATTGAAGATCGTGTAATTTTTACAGGTAAAATTGTTGGAACGGAACGTGTAATGGAAATGTGTGATATGTTCCTTCTTCCATCTGAAACGGAAAGTTTTGGTTTAGCAGCTTTGGAAGCAATGGCAGTTGGTGTTCCAGTTATTTCATCAAATACCGGTGGAATTCCAGAGGTGAATCAACATGGTTTCAGTGGTTATTTGTCAAACGTTGGTGATGTGGAAGGCATGGCACAAAATGCCTTTTCAATTTTAAAAACGGATGAAGTTTTGAACCGTTTTAAAATGAATGCAAAATTGCGTGCAAATGAGTTTGAATTGGCTAAAATTTTACCGATGTATGAATCACTATACCAAAAAGTGGTTGAAGAGGTGCACTCACACTCGATCTAAGTTTTAATTCGTTCGCTTAAATTTCTTGTAAAACTTTTTAGAAGCAGATATCAATGAGGCTTGTTTGTTGTTTTCAAGCCTGATTTCGATGCTGTCAGCAATTTCGTTGACTAATTCAGGGTATTTCTGAGCAAATTGTATGAGCTTGTGAATGCAGTTAACGTGCAACGCAACTTTGTTATCATTGTTCAATAAATGTGCAATGAGTTTGTCGTATAATTCACCTTCACGGTATTCGGCTAGTGGTAGTAAGATGAGTGCAACACTCAGGTTTCTGAGTACTGTTTGGTTATCCGATTCAAAAAAAGCATCGATGATCAGTGGTTGATGGTCTTTGAGTCGCTCAGGAAACTCCTTTGCAAGGTGAGCAATTACCCAAGAAGCGTAATCGGGGAGAGGATATGCTTCTTTTGAACCTGCATATTTGATAAGGGTTTCAATCCTATAAATTCGTTCCATGAAATAATGCATTACCATTGGTCTGGTTTGTGCATCTCGAAACATGTTCAAATATACCAAGTCATTCATAGGTTATAGAAATTAAAAAAGCCGCAAAAAGCGGCTTTAAAAATAAGTATTTGAATGATTATGCAATCACGCCCATTACTTCTGCCATTTTCTTACCGATTTCAGCAGGAGAATCAACAACGTGAATTCCACATTCTCTCATGATACGTTTTTTAGCTTCAGCTGTATCGTCAGCACCGCCAACGATTGCACCAGCGTGTCCCATTGTACGTCCCTTTGGAGCAGTTTCTCCAGCGATGAATCCAACAACTGGTTTTGTACCGTTGTCTTTAATCCAACGAGCGGCGATTGCTTCCAAGCTACCTCCGATCTCACCAATCATGATGATACCTTCAGTTTCAGGATCGTTCATCAATAATTCAACTGCTTCGCGCGTAGTTGTTCCAATGATTGGGTCTCCACCGATTCCGATTGCAGTTGTGATACCTAATCCTGCCTTAGCCACTTGGTCAGCAGCTTCGTATGTTAACGTCCCTGATTTAGAAACGATACCAATTTTTCCTTTTTTGAAAACAAATCCTGGCATGATACCAACTTTTGCTTCACCAGCAGTAATAACACCTGGACAGTTAGGTCCAATCAATCTGCAGTCGTATCCTTTAATATACTCTTTAGCAACGATCATGTCAGCTACAGGAATACCTTCAGTAATACATACGATTACTTTGATACCAGCGTTAGCTGCTTCCATAATTGCATCAGCAGCAAATGCAGGTGGTACAAAAATGATAGATACATCAGCTCCAGTTGCTTCAACAGCATCCTTAACATTGTTGAATACAGGTCTGTCTAAGTGTGTTTGTCCACCTTTCCCTGGAGTAACACCACCTACAACGTTTGTTCCATATTCAATCATTTGTCCAGCATGAAATGTACCCTCACTTCCTGTAAATCCTTGAACAATTACTTTAGAGTTTTTATTAACCAATACGCTCATATTTGCAGTTTTAAAATATTTTCGAAATTAAAAATCGTCCAAATTTACATTTTTGATTTGGTTTTGGCAATATTCTGAATTGAAATAAATAAGAAATTTAATTCAAAAACAAATGGAGTTCAAAAAATAACACCATTTTTTCGATGTGAAAAATAGCTAAATGTGAGCAAATCTGTTAAATAGGATTTTTATAAGCTCAATCTAACGTTGGACGAAGAAAATATTAGATTTTTTTAACCAAAGATATTCAAACTGAATTACAAAGGTGCTGGATTTTTGTTTGTAACTTTGCAAGCACAAAAACTGAACAAAATGAATATTCGTCCACGCAGAAACAGAAAATCGGCAGCTATCCGATCTATGGTTGAGGAAACAAAATTGGGTGTAGAAAATTTGATTTACCCTATCTTTTTAAAAGATGGAAAAAATATTAAAGAAGAAGTTGCTTCTATGCCAGGAAATTTTAGGTGGTCAATTGATCAATTACTACCTGAAATTGAGGAGTGTATGAACCTTGGAATTAAATCGTTTGATTTATTCCCCGCAGTTGACGAACATTTGAAAGATAATACAGCATCGTATAGCTATGCTTCAGATAATTTTTACTTACATGCAATTCGTGCTATCAAGGAACGTTTTCCTGAAGCAATGTTGATGAGCGACGTAGCACTTGACCCATATTCTTCTGACGGACATGATGGGCTTGTTGAAAATGGTAAAATCTTGAACGATGAAACGCTTCCTATTTTGAATAAAATGGCTTTGGCTCAAGCGCAAGCGGGTATTGATATCATCGGACCTTCAGATATGATGGATGGACGAGTAGCGAGTATTCGTGAGTATTTGGACGAACATGGTTTCACAGAAACGTCAATCATGTCTTACACTGCTAAATATGCGAGTGCTTTCTATAATCCGTTTAGAGATGCGTTGGATTCAGCTCCAAAATCGGGTGATAAAAAGACGTATCAAATGAATCCTGCTAACAAACGTGAAGCATTGATTGAGGCTGAATTGGATATCGCTGAAGGTGCTGATATGATCATGGTGAAACCTGCACTTTGCTACTTGGATATTATTCACATGTTGAAGGAGCAATTTCCAGTTCCTGTAACTGCTTATAACGTAAGTGGAGAATGTGCAATGGTTTACGCAGCTGCTAAAAATGGTTGGTTGAATTATGAAGCAACGGTTTATGAAATGCTGTTGAGTATTCGCAGAGCAGGTGCAGACGGTATTCTGACTTATTTTGCTAAGGATTTTGCTAAAATGATTCGTAAATAAGATGATCAATCAAACTACTTATTACCAAAAACAAATTGAAACACATACGGCGTTGCTTGACAAAGTAAAAAGTAAACATCGGGTGTTGTCTTTCGCTCGTTTGTTCGCTTTTTTATTGATTCCAATTTCGTGGTATTTGCTCGATTGGGGTATCGTTTTGTTGGGGATTGTGGTAGCTGAATCGGCTTTGTTTGTTTTCTTGGTGAATAAGTGGTTGGATGCAAAGCTTCTGAAAGAAAAACACGAATTATACATCGAGTTGAATTCAAACGAACTTAAACTCATCCAGGGAGATTGGTCGAGTTTTGAGGATGGATCGGAGTTCAAATCTGGAGCTCATCCTTATTCAAACGACATGGATTTGTTTGGACCTAAAAGTGTTTTTCAATATCTGAATCGTACGGTTTTACCTTTGGGTAAAGTGAAGTTGGCAAATACCTTGGCCTATGGTTCTGCGAATCGTGTTCGCAATCAAGAAATGATTGAAGAGATTTCTAAGCATATTTTGTGGGCGCAACAGTTTATTGTTGAATCAAAAGTCTATTTGAAAGAGGAGCAAAAGCAACAATCGTTGAAAGATTTGAAAGAGCAAGATTTCAACTTTTCGTTTGTTTCAATTCTCAAATGGGTTTTACCAGTTATTTCCATTACGTCAATTGTTTTGTATAATTTGGATTATCTCAAATTTGGACAATTGCTTTTAATCGGAATGGTTGTTTTGTCTGTTATTGGTTCAAAACTAAAAATCACCAATAAATGGATGCATTTGTTGAGCAATCGTTCAGAGAAAATCAGTGCTCTCAAGGCGCAATTGGAATTGTTTCACCAATTGAATTTAGTATCTGAAGAAGGTAAACGTTACAAAGAACAATTGTTTGGAAACAACGGAATGCAAGATGGGTTGCGCGAATTGGAAAAAATTAAAATTCGTTCCGATTACCGAATGAATGCGATTGTTGGCTTGCTTTTGAACTATTTATTTGCGTGGGATTTTCATTTGCTAGATCAATCTAAAAAATGGCATAAGCAATACGCTGATTCAATCGAATTGTGGGAAGAATGGATGGGAGAAGTGGAAGTATGGATTTCTGGTGCAATTTACAAATACAACCGTGGCGAAACATGCTTTGCTGAAATCAGTACTTCTCAGGAAATGATGATTCACGAATTAGGTCACCCTTTTGTTGCAACAAATAAACAAGTTTGCAACGATTTTCACTTGAAAGAAGGTGAGTCATTCTTGATTATCACGGGACCGAACATGGCAGGGAAAAGTACCTATTTGCGCAGTGTTGGTTTGGCAATAATCTCAGCTAATGCCGGTTTCCCTATTTTGGCAAAATCGTGTGTGTTGCCCAAGTATAATTTGTATTCAAGTATGCGAACAAGTGATGATTTGACGGTTGAAAGTTCGTATTTTCATGCAGAGTTGACACGTTTGCGTTTTATCATGGATGGAATTGAGAGAGGTGAACCGACATTTGTGATTTTGGATGAGATTTTGAAAGGAACAAATAGCAAGGATAAAGAAATCGGTTCTGCTGGCTTCTTAGAAAAATTGAATCGCATAGGGGCAAAAGGGATTATTGCAACACACGATTTATCGTTGACAAATTTAGCATCTACAAATGCTTCATTCCGCAATGTTTATTTTGATTCATTGATAGAAGAGGACGAATTATTCTTTGATTACAAGGTTCGAGATGGGGTTTGCAAGAACATGAATGCTTCTTTCTTACTGCGTAAAATGAATTTAGTTGACGCGTAATTGTCAAAAAGAGATTATCTTAGTCCAAAAGGAATAATGCCATGTCTATCAAATTAGAAACATTCAGATTAGAAGGGTCACCCAAAACTCCAAAAATTGAGTTGGATTCGGAAAAGGGTGTTTTGTTGTTTCGTGGAAGATCCATTCCAGAGAATTCATTTGATTTTTTTGAACCAATCTACAACTGGGTCGATTCGTATTGTTTAACACCCAAGGAAGAGACTGTTTTGAAATTTCAATTGGAGTATTTCAATACCTCTTCTTCGAAATGTTTTATGGAATTATTCCGAAAATTTGAGTTGTTGAATAAAGACAAATCAACGGTAAAGGTGGAATGGTATTTTGAATCGGAAGATGAAGAAATGGCAGAGGCTGGACAAGA
>DATGOZ010000167.1:0-4150 GCA_035305395.1 Taishania sp.
CCAAGTGTTGGACACCAGCTAATGAATTTAACGAAAAGAAGTATCGAGTCGGCATATGTTGTTGAAGATTTTATGACACCGATTGAGGAATGCCCAATAGTGCAAAAAGACAGTCTGTCACTCGAAAATATTTTAAAATCAATCGAAGAAGGAAGTGTTGGTTTTACACTGGTTGTTTCGAATAATAATCAATTTGAAGGGTTAATTTCCAATGCAGATGTCCGAAAAGCATTGATGAAGCATTTGTCGGACTTAAATTCTATTCAACCTGCAGAGATGATTAACTTGAAGCCAATTACAATTCAAGGAAAGATGACTGTGGTTGAGATGTTGAAAGTTGTAAAATTAAGCCCATTCACTGTTTCATACCTGCCAGTTGTATCAGCAGAAGGAAAAGCTTTGGGAATCGTCAATTTTGCAAATTTGGTTAAGGCAGAGCTATAACGATTTGTTGTACTGTCTTTTCTGTTAATAAGTACATTCAAAATTAAACGTAGTAAAGCAAATTTAACATTTCATCCGTAGGGTTAAGTTGGAATACTCGATGGTTTTAGTAAATTTGTGAATCTTACTATATCAACTCGTATGATTATACATTTGAAAGAAAATATCGGTACGGATAGAATTACCGAATTGGCGCATAATTTAAAGGCTTTTCATATTCAATACTTGGGTAAAAATGTACTTATTACAGGTTCTGGATTAAAGGAACTTCCTGCTGAATTTGAAAAGGAAGTTGACCAGTATTGGGCAATGGATACTGACATTCAGTTGGCTTCACGTACGTATCAAAGAGAGACAAGAACAATTCAATTGGGAAATGTTGCAATTGGAGGGAATACAAAGAATACAGTATTGATTGGTGGACCTTGTTCTGTTGAATCAGAAGAGCAAATTCGAAGTTCTTCAGAGTTGATTAAGTCGTTGAACCTGTCAGTTTTACGCGGAGGCTGCTATAAACCAAGAACGAGTCCTTATTCTTTCCAAGGATTAGGATTAGAAGGGTTAAAATTGTTGGCAAAAATGCGTGAAGATTACGGCTTAGCTGTGATTACAGAGGCGAGAGACGCTACGCATATTGATGAAATCATCGAATATACAGACATCATTCAAGTAGGAGCAAAGGCTATGTACGATCAAGGAATTTTGCGTGCATGTGCTAAGACTACAAAACCAGTTTTGATTAAGAGAGGATTTGGTACAACACTTCAGGAGTTTGTGCAAGCTTCCGAATTTGTTTTGTCAGGAGGTAATCCGAATGTTGTTTTGTGTGAACGAGGAATTAGAACGTTTGAAACTAAAACGCGTTTTACCCTTGATTTGTGTGGTGTTGCTTGGTTGCAAGAATATACAAATTTACCAGTAATTTTGGATCCATCTCACGCTATGGGATATGCTTATGGAGTTGCTCCATTGGCGAAGGCTTGTACAGCGATGGGGATTGATGGGTTGTTGATCGAAGCGCATCCAAATCCGAAAGTTGCTAAATCAGATGCTTCACAACAATTAACTCATGAAGCGTTTGTGCAATTGAAAAAAGAACTTGAGGTTGTTGCGGGTGCTGTAGGGTATCAAATCGTTTAAGCATGTTACTTGAAGAAAATTTAAAAGGACTGTGTTCCAAATTTGGAGTCGACTACGTTGGATTTTTGTCTGATATGGGAGTCGAGAATCCAAATGAATTGACAGTTTTTGATATCAAAGCGATTGCAGAGGAATATGAGGTTGATCTTTATTCTTTAATGTTCAAACCATTGTTTCCTATCTATCGTCTTAAAAGTAAATTGAATAAAATCAAATTGCTTGTATTAGATGTTGATGGCGTTATGACGGATGGGGGGATGTACTTCACTGAGAATGGTGATCAAATTAAGAAATTCAATACGAAGGATGGAATGGCCATCATGCAATTGACTAAAGTAAATTTTCAAGTTGCGATAATTTCGTCTGGGTTTGTTTCAAACGCCATTCAGAAAAGAGCAGAAATGTTAGGTATACAACATTGTGTCGTTACAAGAGAGAAAAAAATAGATGTTTTGAAATCAATTGTTGACAAACTTCAACTCGATTTGAGTCAGGTTGCAATTATTGGAGATGACATCAATGACTTGGAAGTAATGCAACATGTTGGAATTGCAGCATGTCCTAAAGATGCCGTTTTAGATGTAAAAGCGAAATGTCATATCGTTTTGAATACAGAAGGAGGAAAAGGATGTGTTAGAGAGTTTATTGACAATTATTTATCAACAATTAAGTGAACGAAAAATCTTTTATAGTGTTATGAAGGAGGTTAAATTAGGGATAATTAGAGAGGGAAAGGTTCCACATGACCACAGAGTGCCTTTAACTCCAAAACAATGTACAATTTTAGAAGCACAGTATCCAGAACTGAAAATAATTGTTCAACCCAGTCCAATAAGATGCTATAAAGATGAAGAATACAGTGAGTTGGGAATAACTTTGAATGAAGATTTATCCGATTGCGATATCATTATCGGGGTTAAGGAAGTTAATATCGAAGATTTAATTCCTGGGAAAAAATTCATGTTTTTCTCACACACAATCAAGGAGCAACCTTACAATAGAAAATTACTGCAAGCTATTTTAGATAAGAAAATTCAATTGATCGACTACGAAGTATTAAAAGACAAATTTGAAAAACGCATTGTTGGATTTGGTAGATATGCAGGAATTGTAGGTTGTTTCAATGGGTTTAGAACTTTAGGTTTGAAACTTGGTATATACGATTTAAAACCAGCTTATCAGTGTGCTGATCGCGTTGAAATGGAGGGAGAGTTATCGAAAGTTGTTTTACCAAATAATTTGAGAATTGTTTTAACAGGTTGGGGACGTGTAGGAAACGGAGCAAGAGAAATTATGAATTTACTTCCAATCAAAGAAGTTTCTCCAGATGAATACTTGAATGAATCGTTTGACACCCCTATTTTTACACATTTGGATACAGAAGATTACTACCGTCCTAAAAATGGAGGAGATTTTGATAAAACTGATTTTTATAATGCTCCAGAAACGTATGTATCCATTTTAGATCAATATATTTTCAATAACACTGCAATGTACATCCCGTGTCATTATTGGCATGGAAGATCGCCTATTTTGTTGTCAAATGAGACATTGCAAAAGGCAAAATCATTGAAGGTTATTGCTGATATTTCGTGTGATATTAGTGGACCTATTGCATCTACAATTAGAGCATCAAAAATTCCTTCTCCTATTTACGGATATGATGTATATACACAGCAGGAAGTTGATTTCAGAGAAGAAAATGCAATTGCTGTAATGGCCGTGGATAATTTACCTTGTGAGTTGCCTAAGGATGCGTCTGAAGATTTCGGAAATGAATTAATTAAAAATGTTTTCCCATACTTATTGAGAGAAGATGTTGATGATATCATTGAAAGAGGATCAGAAACTGATTTAAATGGTAGGTTAAAACCAAGATTTGCTTATCTTCAAGGCTATGTAAATGAATTAGATAAAGTATGAAGCTAATCAAAGGTGACAAGAAGACCATACGAGGATGGATTTTTTACGATTGGGCAAATAGTGTCTATAACTTAGTAATCTCGTCGGCGATATTTCCAATATTTTATGATACTGTAACGAAAAATGCGTTTTTAAGAAAATACAATGAAACACACGGTGTAGAGTTAGAATCCGTTCCAGATGGAGTAAACGTTACAGTAGATATTTTTGGAACAACACTTTCTTCATCTGTCTTGATGTCATTTACGTTGTCACTATCGTTTCTGGTTGTTTCAATCTTATCACCAATGCTTTCAGGTGTAGCCGATTTGACTGGTAGCAAAAAGAAATTCATGAAGTTCTTCTGTTACCTTGGTGCACTTTCATGTATTTCTCTTTATTGGTTTGGGAAAGCTCCGTTTGAAATTGGAATGATTTCTGTTTTTCTTGCAAGTATTGGATTCTGGAATAGTTTGGTTTTTTACAATGCCTTCCTACCAGAGATTGCTGAACCAGAAGATCACGATCGTATTTCAGCTAGTGGTTATACAATGGGATATTTCGGTTCCATGTTGCTGCTGATCATTTGTTTGGGAATCATCATGGGAATTGGGAAAGAGTACACGAATGTGAGTTTTATCCTAGTTGGTATTTGGTGGATTGG
>DATGOZ010000168.1:0-4423 GCA_035305395.1 Taishania sp.
GCATTCGATTTGCAAAAGGTTAAGATAAAAGATTTACAATTTTCATATACCAATCGTCAAATCAATCATCGTTATGCGACAGATCTTCTATCGACAGAGTTGGAAGGAAAATTTGCCGATAAAGTATTTACACTTCACGCAAAAAGTAGTCATCTTGTAAAAGAAACACGAAGTGGTCAGGTTAATTTCGTTTCGGATAGACATGCAGATTTGGATATCAATGTTGAAATCGATCAAGAAAAAGGGACGTTGAAAATTCCTCTAACAACAATTTATATTGAACGTCTACCATTTGAATTCACTGGTTTCTTGAGTCCTGAAAAAATGAAATTCACCATTGAATCAAAAAGTTTGAGTCTAACGGATGTTGTAAAGAATTTCTCTTTGAAAGAAGTTGATCATGTAAAAAACTACTCTGGAACGGGAAATGTCAATTTCTTCTTGAATATTGAAGATAACGACCGAATCAATGATACTAAAATTGCAATTGATTGTCAATTTAATGTAAAAAACGGATCATTGAAAGAACCAACTCAAAATTTGCAAATTTCACTATTGAACTTATCTGGAAATTATTCCAATAACAAAGGAAATGGCAACGAATATTTGGCGTTGAACAATATTCAATTTGTTACAAGTACAGGACCATTCAAAGGGAATTTAAAAATCACCGAATTCAACGCTCCAAGATATCAAGGGTCAGCAAATGGAAGTCTAAATTTAGCTGTTGTCCATAGCATTTTTCCTATTCCATCTATTGAGCAAATTGGAGGAAGTTTACAGCTCAATACTGATTTCCATGTCAAAACACTTAGTATGAATGGAAAATCCAACTATGATATCATTCAATGTGAAGGAGGAATTGAATTTAACGATAATTACATTCAATTAATAGATGATAAACGTCAATTCAATTCAATCAATGGTGCTGTGTATTTAAAAAATAACAATGTTGGTATTAATGAATTGACTGTTAAATTGGGTAACTCAGATTTAAATATTAATGGATTATTCAATAACATCGTTGGATTCTTCAAAAAAGAAAGTAACCTCGTTGCATCTGTTTCGATTCAAAGTAACAAAATGCAACTTGAAGACCTTGGAACAACAAGTAAAACGGTTCAAAAGCAAACAAATGCTAAAAAAGAATTTATATTGCCACAACATGTCGAAGGAAAACTGAACTTACTGATTGGAAAAATCAACTACGAAAATCACCAATTTGAACAAGTTCAAGGTGAACTACAACTGACCAATAGAACACTGAATTTTTCGAATATCAAATTCAAAACTTCAGGAGCAAATGTATCTGGGAATATCCGAATTAAAGAAACTTCTGAGGAATATTTCCAAACGGTGAGTAATCTAAGCTCCACTAATATTCAACTTAGACAGTTGATGAAAGACTGGAACAATTTTTCACAAGAAGTAATTCGTAGTGAACATATTTCTGGTCAGGCTGCTGCTTCTCTTTTTTTGGATGCTCCATTTGATTTAAGAACGGGAATCAACTTCAAACAAATTAAATCAGAATTGAATTTAAAAATCGAAAATGGTCGATTGAAGGATGTTGAAACATTCAAAAGCATGGTTGAGAGCATGAAATCTCCAACAACCAAATTGTTATTAGGTGCTAACAACATCAAGAGCTTTGGAGATAAGTTGATGGATTTACGTTTTGAAACACTCGAAAATACCTTGTATATCAAAGATGGTGTCATCACGATTCCAGAAATGAAAATCAATTCTTCAGCGTTGAACATCGAAACAAAAGGAACGCATTCGTTTGACAACACTATTGATTATCGTTTCTCATTCCGATTGAAAGATTTGAAAGAAAAGAAAACATCTGAATTTGGAGAAATTGTTGATGATAATACTGGATTCATGGTATACTTGCGTATGTATGGAAATCTTGACAATCCTCAATTTGCTTGGGACAAAGATTCGAAAGCTGAAGATCGAAAAGCATACAATGAACAAGAAAAACAGAATGTGAAAAGTATGTTGAAATCCGAATTCGGAATTTTCAAAAAAGATAGTACTGTTCAGCATTACCAAGAAGTGAAAAAACCGAAAGAAGTATTGGAAGTTGAATACGGAAACGACACGAAACAAAAAGAAGAGTTTGAACAACAAAAGAAAAAGAAAGATTCAAAACTCAACAATTTCCTTGATAAGATGAAAGAAGAGGAAAAAAATAGAAAAAAGGTTGAAGTTGAATTTGATTAATCCGTTTTAATAAATTCAATATTGCGTTTTAATCCCGCAAACTTTGTTCGCTTAACAGCACTGTTTTTAAAAATTTCTCGAAAAACTTCTTCTGTTAGATCTACCCAATCCGTTTTAGTCATTTCCAATAAATCTGGATGAGGAGTAAATGCCTTTTCCTTGGTTGCTTTCGAAAAACGATTCCATGGACAAACATCCTGACAAACATCACAGCCAAACATCCAATTATCCATTTTATCCTTGAAATAATCAGGAAGAACAGCATCTTTAAGTTCAATTGTTAAATAGGAAATGCATTTTGAACCATCGACAACATAAGGTTCAACAATCGCTTCAGTTGGACAAGCGTCAATGCATCTTGTACAGCGGCCGCAATAATCTTTGATTGGTCCATCTTCTTCCAACTCTAAATCCAAAATCAGTTCAGCAATGAAAAAGAACGATCCTTCTTTTGGGTGTATCAAATTGGAATTTTTTCCAACCCATCCCAAACCACCTTTTTTAGCCCAAGCTTTGTCCATCACAGGAGCTGAATCCACAAACATCCTGCCTCCTACTTCACCAATTTCTTGATGAATGTATTCATACAACTCTTTCAACTTATCCTTGATCACAAAGTGGTAATCCGCACCATAAGCATATTTAGAGAGCTTAAATGTATTTTCTTGTTGTGTAGATTCTGGAAAGTAATTGAGCAATAACGAAACAACAGATTTAGCACCTTCAACAAGTAAAGTTGGATCCAAACGCTTATCAAAATGATTTGCCATATAATCCATCTTACCTTGAAAGTCGTTTTTAAGCCACTTTTCCAGCCGTGGAGCTTCTTCTTCTAAAAAACCAGCCTTTGATATGCCACAATACATAAAACCAAGCTCATAAGCCTTGTTTTTGATGAGACGGGTGTACTGTGGTTTTGAATTATCCATGAATACGTTTCAATTCCATGACATCCAACAAATCTTTTGGGCGTCCAGACTTGATTTTACTTGTAATCAAATCATCAAGGGACAATACATGGTATTTCATTAATTTGACTTCCCCTATTACAACTTCAACGGATTCTTCATATGCTTCGTCAAATGACTTATTTATATCAAATTTAGTAATCAACTCTAAATTAATATCAGCAGGTGAAAATTTGATTGAGATATTTTGTTTTTGATCTTTTACTTCACTAGGAAATTCGTTTAAATCATATCCCATTTCTCTGAGCACCGTAAGTAATCTTTCAAGATTTTCTTCGCTAGTGTCAATCCAGAAATCTACATCAGCAGAATGTCGTTGGTATCCATGAAAATTTACTGCTCCACCACCAACCATCAACATTCTAACTTGATGCTTATGGGCAAAAAGCAAAAATTCGTCAATATTCGATTCCCAAATTTTACTCACGATTAATCACAATGACAAAATTGTTCTTTTTCTCTTCACGGTTTAACGTCTTAAAACGATTGACCTGACGAACCAATTCAAAAAACCGCAACAAACGTTCATGTGGTGTTAACGCTAGAAATGCTAACTCCTGCTCACGATTACTTTCTTTCTTTGTACGAAACTTGATTGTCATACTAACAAAGATAGGATAATTTGAAATAACAAATAAATAGACTTATCAAAACAACCCACCTTGCGACCAGCCCTTTTCTTTACCAAGATGTTTATATGCTTTTTCGGTAACTTGGCGTCCACGAGGTGTGCGCATCAAAAATCCTTCTTGAATCAAAAATGGTTCGTAGACCTCTTCCAATGTTCCTGCATTTTCTCCAATGGCAGTAGCAATCGTTGTTAACCCAACTGGTCCACCTTTGAATTTATCGATGATGGTATTCAGAATTTTATTGTCCATTTCGTCCAAACCACATTGGTCAACATTCAACGCATCCAAAGCAAACATCGTGATTTGATTATCAATCGTACCGTCCCCTTTGATTTGAGCAAAATCGCGTACGCGACGCAGCAAGGCATTAGCTATACGAGGTGTTCCTCGACTTCTACTTGCAATTTGATATGCAGCTTCCTCAGTAATTGGTATGTTCAATAAATTAGCCGAACGTTCAACAATCAATGTTAAAGTCTTAGCATCGTAATACTCTAAACGCAAGTTGATACCAAAACGTGCTCTCAAAGGGGATGTCAACAATCCTGAACGCGTAGTAGCACCAATCAAGGTAAACGGATTCAATGAAAT
>DATGOZ010000169.1:0-5444 GCA_035305395.1 Taishania sp.
ATTTGGAAGATAAGTATGGAGCACACAATTATCATCCACTACCTGTTGTATTGACAAAGGGCGAAGGTGTTTATGTGTGGGATGTAGAGGGAAAAAGATATTATGATTTCCTTTCAGCTTATTCTGCGGTTAATCAAGGGCACTGTCACCCTAAAATTGTTCAAGCATTGGTTGCACAAGCTCAAACTTTAGCTTTGACTTCAAGAGCGTTCCACAATGATGTATTGGGACACTACGAAAAATATATTACGTCGATTTTTGGGTTCGATAAAGTATTGCCAATGAATACCGGAGCTGAAGCTGTTGAAACAGCTTTAAAGTTGTGTAGAAAATGGGCATACGAGAAAAAGGGTATTGCAGAAAATGAAGCAATTATTGTAGTGTGTGATGGAAACTTCCACGGTAGAACTACTACAGTCATTTCGTTTTCAAATGATCCAGATGCACGTCAAAATTACGGACCATTTACTCCTGGATTCATTTCCATTCCTTATAGTGACATTGCTGCATTGGAAACAGTACTTGCTAATAAAAATGTAGCAGGTTTCTTAGTTGAACCTATTCAAGGTGAAGCTGGAGTTTTTGTTCCAGAGGAAGGATATTTGGCAAAAGCAAAAGCACTTTGTGAAGCAAACAACGTATTATTTATTGCTGATGAAGTTCAAACAGGTATTGCTAGAACAGGAAAAATGTTGGCTGTTGATCATGAAAATGTGAAGCCAGATATTTTGATTTTAGGTAAAGCTGTTTCTGGAGGAATGTATCCTGTTTCTGCTGTTTTGGCAAACGATGATATCATGCTTTGTATTAAGCCTGGTCAGCATGGTTCTACTTTTGGAGGTAACCCATTAGCTGCAAAAGTTGCAATGGCTGCTTTGGAAGTTGTTGCTGAAGAAAAATTAGCTGAGAATGCAGCACGTTTAGGACAAATTTTCCGCTCGGAAATGAACCGCATCATAACGAAGACAGATTTAGTTGTTGCCGTTAGAGGTAAAGGATTGTTGAATGCAATTATTGTTAATGATACACCTGAAAGTTCAACTGCATGGAATTTATGCTTGAAATTAGCAGAAAATGGATTGTTGGCAAAACCAACACATGGAAATATCATTCGATTTGCACCGCCATTGGTGATGACAGAATCACAATTGATGGAATGTGTCGCAATTATCGAAAAAACAATCTTAGAATTTGAGAAATAATTTTTAATTCATACTAATTTGAACGCAAAAATTAAATTTGGTACCGATGGTTGGAGAGCAATCATCGCAGACGAGTACACAGTTGAAAATGTAGCTCGAGTATCTTATGCTACTGCAGAGTGGGTGAAAAAGAATTTTTCAACACCACGTATTGTGATTGGACACGATTGTCGTTTTCAGGGTGAGTTATTTGTAGAAACGGCTGTTAAGGTTTTTATTTCACAAGGAATCGAAGTGAAAATGGCAAAAGGATTTGTCTCTACGCCAATGGTGTCTTTGGCTTCTGTCAATAAAGGATGTTCGCTTGGAGTTGTAATTACAGCAAGCCACAACCCTCCAACATACAATGGATTTAAGTTAAAGTCGCATTTTGGAGGTCCATTGAGTCCAGATAAAGTTCAGGAAATTGAAGATCTTATCATGGATGTTGCTCCAGAGGATTGGAGAACGATTGATATTACTTCAAGCAATTTAGTAGAGATTGTAGACTTAGAAACTGAATATGTCAATCATGTTAAAGCAAATTTCGATATCGAAGCGATCAAAAATTCAGGATTGAACTTGGTCTATGATGCGATGTTTGGTGCTGGACAAAATGTATTGAAACGTATTTTACCTGATATTACATTTTTACATTGCGAACATAATCCATCTTTCAAAGGTGTTGCTCCAGAACCAATTGCTAAGAATTTGAAGGAATTGGAAGCCTACATTATCGAAAAGGGAAATGTAGATTGTGCTTTGGCAACAGATGGTGATGCAGATCGAATTGGTTTGTACAATGGAAGAGGAGAATTTGTTGATTCTCACCACATCATTCTTTTGTTGGTGCACTACTTGAAAAAATACAAAGGACTTTCAGGAAAAGTAGTTACAGCCTTTAGTGCAACTCCAAGAGTAGGAAAGATGGCTGCTCACTATGGATTAGATTCTGAAGTGGTGAAAATCGGATTTAAATACATTGCAGGCATCATGGTAGATGAGGATGTATTAGTAGGAGGAGAAGAGTCTGGAGGAATTGCTGTGAAAGGACATATTCCAGAGCGTGATGGAATTTGGATGGGATTAATCATCTGGGAATTCATGGCTAAGTCAGGAAAAACACTTGATCAGTTAATAGAAGAAGTGTACGAAATCGTTGGAAGTTTCAAATTCGAAAGAAGTGACTTGCATATCACAGAGGAATTGAAACAAGCGATTATTGCAAATTGTCAAAATGGAAATTATAAATCATTTGGTCAATACTCAGTAAAAGAGGTACAAACAATCGATGGATTTAAGTATTTCTTGGATGATGAAAGATGGGTGATGATTCGACCTTCTGGAACAGAGCCAGTTCTTCGCGTTTATGCAGAAGCGCCAACTTTGGAAGAAGCTAGAGTGATTTTAAAGGAAACGGAACAAACTATTTGTAGATAATCTGTATAACCAAAATGAGATTTCGAATAGAACAATCAATTAAATAGTTAGATAAACAAGTACCCCAAAAAGAAAGAATATGAAACCAGTTATTGCATTTATTACGTCTGTATTGGCGTTGGTAATTGTACTATTTTTATTAGTATTTCAAACCAAGCCAATGTTGGTTGTTATCTGTATTTTCCTACTTTCAGTAGGGATTTACGACGTTGTACAAAAACGTCACACTATCTTGAGAAACTTCCCGATTATTGGTCACTTACGTTTCTTATTAGAAGGAATTGGTCCTGAAATTCGTCAATATTTCATTGAAGCGGATACAGAAGGGAAGCCTTTGAACAGAACGCAACGTACGTATATTTATTCACGTGCGAAATTGCAAAACGACAAGCATCCATTTGGAACTGAGTTGGATTTGACAACTGAGGGTAACGAGTGGATTCAACATTCAATTTACCCATCAAAACATTTGGATGAAGCTCCAAGAGTTCGTTTTGGAGGTGAAAAATGTACACAGCCTTATGATGCGGCTTTGTTTAATATTTCAGCAATGTCTTATGGATCATTGAGTAAAAATGCTGTGATGGCGTTGAATAAAGGAGCAAAAGCAGGAGGTTTTTTCCACAACACAGGAGAAGGAAGCATTTCGCCTTACCACAGAATGGGAGGGGATTTAGTTTATCAAATAGGTACAGGATATTTTGGATGTCGTGCTGCTGATGGTAACTTTGACCCAGAGAAGTTCAAAGTGACGGCAAACTACCCAGAAGTGAAGATGATTGAATTGAAATTATCTCAAGGAGCAAAACCTGGTCACGGAGGTATTTTGCCAGCAGCTAAAAACAACCATGAAATTGCTGCAATTAGAGGAGTTGAACCGTTTACAACAGTTGATTCTCCTCCAGGACACAAGGCTTTTAGCGATGCAGAAGGACTGTTGATATTCATTGATACAATGCGTGAATTAGCAAATGGAAAACCAGTTGGATTCAAAATTTGTATCGGTAACACGAGAGAATTTGAAGAAATCTGTGAAACAATGGTTCGTACGGGAAGAAAACCGGATTTCATTGCTGTAGATGGAGCAGAAGGAGGAACAGGAGCTGCACCGATTGTATTCTCAGACCACGTAGGGATGCCGTTAGAAAACGCGTTGACATTTGTTGTTGATACGTTGATTAAATACGATTTGAAAAAAGATATCCGTGTCATTGCGTCAGCGAAAATTGTTGATGGCTTCGATATCTTTAAGGCGTTGTGTTTAGGAGCAGATATTTGTAATTCAGCTCGTGGAATGATGCTTTCTTTAGGATGTATTCAAGCATTGGCATGTCACAAGAATACGTGTCCTGCTGGAGTTGCAACAAACCAGCCTTCAAAAGTGAAAGGATTGGTAGTTGAAGATAAATGGAAACGAGTGAAGAACTATCAAAATGAAACGTTGAAAGATTTCTTAGGATTGTTCTCAGCAGCAGGATGTAAATCGTTAAATGATTTGAATAGATCGTTGATTAATAAACAAATTGGTGGTAAACCAGTAAATTTTGAAACGATTTACCCTTATCCTGAGAATTTCAAAAAGTAATTTTCATCAAAAAATATTGAGATAGGCACAAATAGAAATGTTTGTGCCTATTTTGTTTTATTTTAGCAAAGAAAAATAAACGATTAAAATGAATGAAATAAAGCAAAACAATGATTTTGATATGTTGAAACTAGCTTTCCCATTGGATTTTGAATTCAAAATTACAACTTTGAGTAATGATTTTGTAGCAAAAGATGTCCATGGAAAAACTATTGCTTATGTTCGTCAGAAAATGTTTCGTTTGAAAGAGGCTGTTAGTGTATTCAATAATGAATCAAGAAGTCAGGAATTGTTTCATATTAAAGCGGATCGTTGGATCGATTTTAATGCGCATTACGATTTAATTAACGCTGAAACAAATGAATCGATAGGTAGTTTAAGTAGAAAGGGGATGAAGTCGTTGTGGAAGGCTCGTTATACGATTTATGATACCGCTCAGCAAGCAACTTTCGAAATTTCAGAAATGAATCCATGGACGAAAGTAGCCGATGGAGTGGTGGGTGAAATTCCAATTGTTTCATTTTTCACAGGATATTTATTCCATCCAAAATATGGTGTTTATGATCAACAAGGAAACTTGGTTGCACAATTGTCGAAACTCCCTTCGTTTTGGGGAAGGAGATTCAAGTTAGAGGAAATTCAACCGATGTCTAATGCAGCTAAATGTCAAATCATGTTGTGTATGATGATGGTTGTTTTGCTCGAACGAGAAAGAGGATAGAGACTATTATTGAAACTCGTAAGCGCCAATATCTGGTGTTCCATTTCTTGCATTACCCTTGATGTCAGAATCGGATGTAGAGCCGATTGCAGCATCAATCATTGGAGAGTCTGATAACAACTCAAAATCCCAATCAGCGATCTCTTTAAACTTTGGATTTTGATTCCAAATGGTGTTCGTGTAAAAAGGCTCTGAACTTGGTTCCTCCATTCTAATAGCACAATAATCAAACGAGAAGTTATTAGTTCCGACGTTGTCTAAATTGTAAGCAATTTCAGCAGATTTATTTCCATAAATGATGCAATACTTGAAGTTTGCTTGGATGTTTGAAGTGATAATTGATCCTTGTCCATCGTTGTAGAAATCACTAATTCCTAAAGCAGCGAGTTGACCTTCGCCACCGCCAAAACTTCCAATCGTGCAATGGGTAAAATCTAATCCGCTACCCGCCAAATTGATGATGGCATGGAAACCGTTGTGCGTGATTACACAGTTTACAGCTTTCACTTTTCCTCCA
>DATGOZ010000170.1:0-4684 GCA_035305395.1 Taishania sp.
AAAGCCTGATATTGCTATCAGACTTTCTTTATGCGGTGAGAGAGGGATTCGAACCCTCGATACAGTTTCCCGTATACTACCTTTCCAGGGTAGCTCCTTCAACCACTCGGACACCTCACCTAAGAGTTTCAAAATAAGTGAATAGTTTTGTTAGTGGGCGACAAAGATAACTGTTTTTCACAAAAACCAATGATTTTTAAAGGATGTGATTCTAAACTTTTAAATTTTTGATATTTACTTATATTTGCTAGCTCACTCAATAAGTAAAAATCATGGCAAAAATTATTAGCGGTATTCAACAGATTGGAATTGGTGTGCCAGATGTGCATAGTATTTGGAAATGGTACCGCCAATTTTTTGGAACAAATGTTCGTGTATTTGAAGAGGCTGCACCTGCGCCTTATATGACGCGTTATACAGGTGGTGTTGTTCACGATAGAAATTCTGCATTGGCTATTTCCATGGAAGGTGGAGGTGGATTCGAAATTTGGCAGTTTACTTCTCGCAATACGGAAAAACCAAATTTCGAGATCAAACTTGGAGATTATGGAATTTATTCATGTATCATCAAATCACGTGATGTGAAGGCTTCGTATGATTATTTCGTTAAAAATGGAGCGAAAATTGTTCAACCGTTGGCAAAACGACCAAATGGAAAAATGACGTTTTCAGTTGAAGACCCTAATGGAAATCCCTTTACAATTGTAGACGGTCGCGGGTGGTTCAAAAATACTAATCATCCAGGTAAATGTGGAGGAGTAGCTGGTTCAATCATTTGTGTGAGCGATATCGAAAAAGCATTGCCGTTGTATAAAGATTTGTTGGAATATGAAACAGTAGATTACGATGTAACAGGTGAATTTGAAGATTTGAAAGGATTTCCAGGAGGTGAAGGAAAATTCCGTCGTGTATTGTTGTCACATAAAAAAGACCGTTTAGGTGCTTTTGGTGATTTACTCGGACCAACAGAAATCGAATTGATTCAATCGTTGGATCGTACGGATTGCAGAAAGATATTTGAAAACCGCTTCTGGGGAGATTGGGGTTACATTCACTTGTGTTGGGATGTTAATAATATGGACGATCTACAAAAAGCGTGTGAAGAAAAAGGATTTCCTTTCACTGTTGACTCTGGTAAAACATTCGATATGGGTGAAGCGGGTGGTCGTTTCTCTTATGTCGAAGATCCAGATGGTACATGGATTGAGTTCGTTGAAACACACAAAGTTCCAGTTATCAAAAAATTGGGTTGGTTCATCGATTTGAAAAAGAAAACACCAGGCAAAAAATTGCCACGTTGGATGGTTGCCGCAATGGGATTCAATAAGATTAAGGATTAAGAATAGAGAATGGAGAATTGATGCCTCGTTAGCAATAGCGAGGTTTTTTTGTTTTAGATATCTAGATGTCTAGACTTCAAGATATTAAGTTTGTAGCTTATATAAATAATTTTCATTTAACCTTTAAAAGAAGTCACCCCCTTTTGTTCCCCCTCAAGGAGGAAAACCAATCGATTGTTCCGCTATATAAGGCAGCGCGCCTAAAATTCTATGTTTCCTATGTTTCTATGTGGTTTTTTATTAGAAAATTCAAAATTGTTTCCGGTGGTCTTTTCTCCTTCTTCGCTCACTTAGCAGTAATAAAACAAAACCGCAGAGTTTGCAAAGGTTTTACGCCAAGTTCACAGAGATTTTCTAATTGATTGAAATTTTTATTTCCGAAGCCTTGCTAATTTTCAATTAATTATCCATAATTCTCCACCATCATTTTTATCCGTTCTTGCATTGTATCAACTAGTGATTGAGGCTCAAGAACCGTCACTTCGCCACCAAACGACAAAAGTGAACGAATCAACTCTTCCGAAATAAATACCTCTAATTCAAAAATTGTGTATTGATCTTTTGTAGAAACAACGCGCTGACTGTGATGTAAAGGTTGCGTTTGCAAATACTTACTTGCAACTTCGTTGGCTTGAAATTGTACTCTAGAGTATTCAGATTCATTAGCAGAAATACCAATCGAATAACGGAAAAAATCTTTTGGATTAAAGTTGTGCGGCTTAACAACCTTTTCATCTGAAATAGTCAGGTTGCGCATACGTTCTAGTGCATAAGTTGTGATGCGATCTTTCACCAAATCATGGGAGATGAGGTACCATCTGTTGCGATATTCTTTTAACAAAAGCGGACAAACTTTTCGTGGTTTGACGGTATTAGAGTTGAAGTTTTCGTAGTCAAAATAAACCGCTCTACTTTTCTGAATAGCGCTTAATAAGTCTGGTAAAAATTCTCCTCCACCAACAGACACAGCTGTTTCAAACTGGACGTATTCATTGATGTCTGAAGGTTGTTTCGCTTGTGTGGACAACGTAACACGGTCGACAATTTTGTCGATTGCATTTCCAAATTCACGAAACATCTCTACATCTCTGAATTGTAACAAGGTATTTGCAGCAAAACGAACGGCATCCAAATCCGATTCATTCAGTGGAACATCATTAATTGTAAATTCAGGATCATCATAATAATATCCTTTATTTGCTTTACTGTATTTTATTGGTGCGTCGTATTCCTGACGCATGGCAAATAAATCCTTTTCTATTGTCGAATCGCAAATGTTAGAACCATTTTCACTTCCATACAATTCTAATTCACAAGCTCTGCGCAATTCCTCTTTGGATGGAAAAGGTTTGTATACATTGCGAATGCATTTGTCGATGATGCGATGTCTGAATAAGGTGTTTTTAATGTGTGGCATACGTCAATTTGGATCTGCAAAATTAGGATTATTGATAAAGCTATAATCTGTCATTGTTAAGAGAAAGGCTTTGAGCAACATTTTTTCATTTGCACTGAGTTGAACACCTCCTTGAAACGCAAATTCAATCAATGGATCTATTGTTGGTGTAACTTTCACATGATGCGAATATTGATTAATCACTTCTTCCAACGTATTGAAGCGTCCGTCGTGCATGTATGGTGCAGTAAGTGCAATATTGCGCAAAGTTGGAATTTTAAATTTCCCTTGATCGGCTGGATTTCCAGTAACTTCGGCTCTTCCCAAATCAGTGAAAACAGCATCCAAACCATTGTTGCTATAGCGTTGGACTTGCATTAAAGGTCCATTGTGACAATGAAAACAATCTGCACCATTCAAGCTCTGAAAGAGGTCGTATCCAGCCCATTCTTCAACTGTTATTGATTGATAAATACTTTGATCTGCAGCAGTTAGTGGAATGTTGTTAGCATATTTGTACATCACGTCGTACTTGGAATTGCCCGAAATCAAGGTTCTTAAAAATTGTGCAATGGCTTTCGAAATGTATTCTTTTGTGATGTAATGTGTTCCAAATGCTTTAAGAAATAGTCGTTTGTATTCCAAATTGCCCTCAAGTCGTCTTTGAGCCTCATCAAAGGTGAGATTCATTTCTGTTGGATCTTGAATTGGATGCAATACTTGTTGTTCTAAGGTTGATGCTCGTCCGTCCCAAAAGAAAAACTGTTGCCAACCTAGATTCACCAAAGCCATCGATTGTCTTCTGCCAACAGCGCCATTTACTCCAATAGAAAATTGTCTGTCGTCTGAAAATCCTTTGTTTGGTGCATGGCAACTTGCACATGAAATGGTATTGTCTGAACTCAGTCGTTTTTCGTAAAATAATTTACGACCGAGTTCTACTCCTTCCACTGTCATTGGATTATCAGGTGGAATAGGCATATCTGGAAAATGAGAAGGAATATTTAATTGGTAGGGTGTCACTTGATAAACTTTTGGTTCTTTTTTACAAGCGTAGAATGTCCATCCTAACAAAATTAATGGTACTAAAACTCTTACTCCCATGCCGATAATGCATTTTTAAAATTTGTAGCCAATTTGTTTGAAAGTTCCATCGTTTCTGGAGCTGAATGGGTAACCGATTCTGTTTTGATATCAATTGTAGAACCAGCATTATTCAACAGTTTTTTGAAATCTACTTTCAATCGAAGTTGGTCAACATATTGCGACACTTTACTCCAATTAAGATTAGTCAGACTAACTGTTCTCAAACAAGTATCTTGTCCAACGTGATATGAAACAATGTGATTGAAATTGTCAACTCCATCGTTGAGTGTATCTGCTATCATTTCAATTTTGAAGAAAATATATCCTGGATTCCAGCTCCAATGCATGTCATTGGCGTTGATTATATTCAACGGATGATTATTAGGAAATGCACTTGGGTCTGCGTGGTTATTTGCTTCGCTTACTCCGATATTGAAGGATAAATTCCCAAATTTTGTAAAATCACCGTTTTTGAGTAGAACTGTATTGCTGTTGGAAAGGTTGTACAATGCTGCATCTGCCAATTGTTCACCTTGATTATTTAAATCCGTAAAATAAATTTTAAACTCTCTCAATTTTAATCGATAACCTTCATCTGTTTCGAAGATTGTTTGATCCAAAGCCAAAGGTAGTTGATCGTAAACGGGATCTAAAATGATTTTGACTTGAGGCACTTTTGTTTCCACAGGATCATCAATAGTTTTTTTGTCTTTACACCCTATAAAAGAGAGTAAGCAAGCAAAAAACACTGATTTTTGAACCAATTTCATCATGGAATCGAAATTTAAACAACTAAATTTATGAATAATAATTAGCTTTAGAAAGAAATTCATGGAAATGGATTGTTAATCGTATCATTCAT
>DATGOZ010000171.1:0-3273 GCA_035305395.1 Taishania sp.
CGTTTAATTGCTTCACGCTCGATTTCCAACTGCATGATTTTACGTTCAATCTCATCCAATTCCTCTGGTTTGGAATTGATTTCCATTCTCAGTTTCGAAGCAGCTTCATCGATGAGGTCAATTGCTTTATCAGGTAAGTGACGTTCTGTGATGTAGCGTTGTGATAATTCAACCGCAGCAATAATCGCAGCATCTTTAATCAAAACTTTGTGATGATTTTCATATTTCTCCTTGATACCACGCAAAATTGAAATTGCATCTTCGGCACTCGGTTCGTCAACCAACACTGTTTGGAAACGTCTGACTAACGCTTTGTCTTTTTCAAAATACTTTTGGTATTCATTGAGTGTTGTTGCGCCAACAGCTCTTAGTTCACCTCTCGCCAATGCTGGTTTTAAGATGTTTGCAGCGTCCATTGCTCCTTCGCCACCACCTGCACCAACAAGTGTATGAATTTCGTCTATGAATAAGATAATTTCTCCATCTGCAGCGATAACTTCTTTTACAACAGCTTTTAGACGCTCTTCGAATTCACCTTTGTATTTAGCTCCCGCAATCAATGCACCCATGTCGAGTGAGTAAACAATTTTGCTTTTTAAGTTTTCAGGAACATCACCATCTACAATACGGTGTGCAATTCCTTCTGCGATGGCAGTTTTACCAACTCCTGGTTCACCAATTAATATTGGGTTGTTTTTTGTTCTTCTAGTTAGAATTTGTAACACGCGTCTGATTTCGTCATCACGACCGATTACAGGGTCTAATTTTCCTTGTTTAGCAAGCTCATTTAAATTCTTAGCATATTTTTCCAAGGATTTATAGGAGCTATCTTGTGAATGAGATGTTACATTTTCTCCGTTTCGTAAATCCATAATTACTTCTTTTAAATTTTTCTTATTGATTTTGTTGTCTTTCAGTAGTCGGGCAATATTATCTGTACCATCTAACATGGCATAAACCAACAATTCGATTGAAATATATTCGTCCTTAAAGTTGGACATTTCTTTAAATGCATTATTCAACGTTGCTTGTGCACTTGATGATAAATATAATTGTCCTCCACTTACTTTTGGAGTTGATTCTAAGATTCGATCAACGGTTTGTTCAATGATCGAGGTATTAACATTCAACTTTGAAAATAGATAGGGTACAACATCTTTATCTACAGATAAAATTCCTTTAAGCAGATGGGCATTTTCAATAACTTGATTACCTCTTGCTGTGGCAATCTGTTCGGCTTGTTGCAATGCTTCCTGCGATTTGATTGTAAATTTTTGTACGTCCATTTCAGTTATTTTTTGAATGTCCGTCAATTTTTAAACCAGAAGAAAAATTTAAATAAAATCGGAAAAAATGTCTTATTTTCTATTGGTTTGGATGTTATAAGACTGCCTTTTTGACAGCTTATTGATTCGTATAGGCTGTTTCTTTCATGTTAGTTTACATTTCTCACATTTAACTCAATGAATGTACTTGTTAAATAAAGCGGTATAAAATTGTATATGTTTAGTTGTACCTTTATCAATAACTAAATCAATATCTTATGAAAACAATTGTTACTTTTTTGGCACTATTCCTAACTTTTGTTACTTACTCTCAAGAAGAGGTGAGATCATTTTATCAGAGTGAAGGCTTTTATAGTTACACCAAAACCAGAAGTCATTTAGTGTCAGAACGAAATGGAATTTTGTATTTTTTTGCAATCAGTGAGGTAAATGTAAATGGTAATATTGAGTTGGTTTATGGACCATTAGATAATTCTACATTATTACCATTGGCTTATTTTACAGTTGAACTTCCTGTTCAAATAAATCAATTTAATTACTTGAATGGATTAAATATTGTTGATAATCGTGTGGAATTAATTGTTCAAAGTAGACTATTTTCTCTTAATAGTAGATTTGAATTTTTTACTATAGATCTTGATTCTAATGAGATATTAAATCATACGAGTACACCTTATGATTTTAGTCTCGGCTTCTGCAGGGCTAGAGTTAACAATGGGAAATTAGTTCTATACGCAGAAAAGAAATCGACTTCTGAATTTGTACGTTTAGAAAAAAGCATTGATAGTACTTATAAGATTGAACAAACAGGTTTCACATTCTTTTCCATCGATGGAATTCGTAAATTGTCAGAATTAGAAATTGTGAATGGAAATGAATTTGTAGTTTTTTGTAATAATCAAGTTCAAGGTACAGAAGTAGAATTGCTAAAAAGAAATTCAATTGGGTTTTATATGAAAACGCAATTGCCTGCTAATTCTTATAGTAGGAAGTGGGATTTTTTTCCAATACAAAATAATTCATTTCTTTTTCTCTCGAGTAATGCTGCGATAAAAATCAATCAAGATTTAGATATCCTAGAGACAGTTTCAGCGTCATTTTGTAATCAAGAAATTTCTAACTTTAGTTTTTGCGAAGGTTTTGAATTTAACGATACAATTTACACTATAGTAGATAATTATCTAGAAATCTATGATCAAAATCTCAATATGTTGACAATGCATGATTATGGTAGGCGTATTCAAAATATGGATGTTTTAAATATTAGTGGTAATAAATGGATGATTGGTTACTCGCTTGATACTGATAAAGCAGGTTATCCTGATTCATTACAAAAATCAATAGTATTGATAAAGAATGGGAGTAGGAAGGAATTTACGGAGCATCATAGAGCCTTGAAGTGGGGTAAGTTTGAAATGATGGTAGGTAATTACAATGGTCTGTTTTCAGGAAAAGATGGTTATTTCAATTTGATGTATGAATCCAATGATAATCTTAGTAAAACTGGTCCAATTTACGCTAGTGCAGATAATCTCCTAGGAAAAAATGTAAATGACGAACTTGTTGGTACTTGGCAAATGTATAGTTATCAGGGTTCCAAAAGATTACCAGGACCACTTTTTACTTCTGTTGCCGACAGTAATATGCAACGCGATAAGTATAATCGTTCGTACTATGTAACTGCGCAGATGATTGCCGATCATGTTGGGCATATTCTAACATACAATAATCCACATTACGGAATTCCTGATGGTATTCGTTATTGGCCTGGTAATGGAAACGTTGCCAATGGTGAAGCTCAAAAGTTGGCAGATTTTGTAGACCATAATAATAATGGAATCTATGAACCAATGCTTGGAGAATTTCCAAAAATTTATGGGGATCGATGTTTACTGACGATGTATCATCAGGACCAAAGTGAATCATTAAACAACAGTCTGGAAATACATCGTTATTTGTACCAATATGATTGCGATACGAATGAAAT
>DATGOZ010000172.1:0-13649 GCA_035305395.1 Taishania sp.
CAATGTAGTTAGAAAATAATATCAAAAATTCAGCATTAGAAGGCGACTCTAATTGGGTCGCCTTCTTTTTTATTTATAAATTTGTTAGTGTTAATCAATAATTATGTCTGACGATAAAAAAATAATTTTCTCAATGGTGGGGGTTTCAAAATCTACCCCACAAGGAAAACAAATAATTAAGGATATTTATCTTTCATTTTTCTATGGTGCTAAAATTGGTATCATAGGTTTAAATGGTTCGGGTAAATCAACGGTGATGAAGATTATCGCTGGATTAGATCAATCTTATCAAGGAGATGTTGTCTTTTCACCAGGATATTCAGTAGGATATTTACCACAAGAACCAGAACTAGACCCGAAAAAAACGGTTAAGGAAGTTGTGATGGAAGGGGCACAAGAAATTGTGGATGTATTGAAAGAATACGAAGAAATCAACAACTCATTTATGGACGAAGAGGTTCTAAATGATCCTGATAAGATGGATAAGTTAATTGCTCGACAAGCAGTAGTGCAAGATAAAATCGACGCATTGGATGCTTGGGAACTAGATTCTAAATTGGAAAGAGCAATGGACGCACTTCGTTGTCCACCAGACGACCAACTGATAGAAACCTTATCAGGAGGAGAAAAAAGACGTGTAGCTTTGTGCCGTTTGTTGTTGCAAAATCCAGATATTCTATTGTTGGATGAGCCAACAAACCACTTGGATGCTGAGTCAATTGAGTGGTTAGAACAACATTTACAACAATACAAAGGAACCGTAATTGCTGTAACACACGACCGTTACTTCTTAGACAACGTAGCGGGTTGGATTTTAGAGTTGGATCGTGGAGAAGGTATACCATGGAAAGGAAACTATACTTCTTGGTTGGAACAAAAATCAAAAAGATTAGCTGAGGAGGAGAAAACAGAATCAAAACGTCAAAAAGTATTAGCACGTGAGTTGGAATGGGTACGAATGAATCCAAAAGGACGTCATGCTAAAAACAAAGCGCGTATTGCAAATTATGACAAAATGTTGTCTGAAGACGTGAAGGATAAGGAAGCAAAATTGGAGATTCCAATTCCGAATGGACCACGTCTAGGAAACAATGTAATTAATGCTGTTAATGTTGCAAAAGCATTTGGGGATAAGTTACTTTATGATGATCTGAATTTCAAATTACCACCTGCAGGAATCGTTGGAATCATAGGACCAAACGGTGCTGGTAAGACAACAATCTTCAAAATGATTATGGGAGAGTTGGAGCCAGACGCTGGATCTTTTGAGGTAGGAGACACTGTAAAAATTGGTTATGTTGACCAAACACACAAAGATATTCATCCTGATAAAACAGTATTTGAAGTTGTTTCAAATGGATTGGAATATGTAGAAATTGGAAGTCAAAAAGTAAATGCGAGAGCTTACTTATCGAAGTTTAACTTCAATGGTTCAGATCAAAACAAAAAGGTCGGATTACTTTCAGGTGGTGAACGAAATCGTTTGCATTTAGCGATGACGTTGAAAACTGAAGCCAATGTACTTTTATTAGATGAGCCAACCAACGACATTGACGTAAATACATTGCGTGCGTTGGAAGAAGGAATAGAGAACTTTGCTGGATGTGCGGTAGTGATCTCTCACGATAGATGGTTCTTGGATCGTATTTGTACTCATATTTTAGCATTTGAAGGAGATTCTCAAGTTTATTGGTTTGAGGGAACTTACTCAGAATACGAAGAAAATAGAAAGAAACGTTTGGGCGATACAGGTCCGAAACGTGTGAAGTATAGAAAACTCACAAAATAAGTTAGAAAATAAGTTTGAAGCGTATAAAGTAGTAAATTCACTTTGTACGCTTTTTTATTTCTATGAAAGACAATCCATATCGAGATAGACAAGAATCAATAAAAAAGGATTTTGAACTAGTAGATAAAGTTGCTCATTTTATGGATGAGCAATATACTATTCCAGGAACAAACTTCAAATTTGGTTGGGATCCTATTCTCAATTTTATTCCTTATCTGGGCGATTTATTCGGTGCAGTAATCTCCGTAATCTTAGTTGTAATAATGAGTAAGAATGGTGTCAGTTCAAAGGTTGTAATCAAAATGCTATTAAATGTGTTTCTCGATTTCAGTATTGGAGCAATTCCAATTTTAGGTTATTTTGGAGATTTCTTTTTTAAGGCAAATACTCGAAACATTCAATTGCTAAAGTATCATTATTATGAAGGAAAAAATCAAGGTTCTGGAGCTGGGATAATTTTAGCCATTCTAATGATCTTCATTATACTTTTATTAACAGCCATTTATTTATTCTATAAGGCTTTTAGCTTTAGCTACAACATCATTGCTTCTTGGATGTGACTGGAAGATAAAATCTAGCGAATTTCATATTTTTTCCAACTAAAATGTATCTTTGCAACAAAAAGAAATTATGTCAAAGGTTACTACACTTCAAGAATTTATCATGGAAAAGCAAGCAGATTTTCCGTTTGCTACAGGTGAATTATCTAGAATATTAAATGATATTGTATTTGCTTCGAAAGTAGTAAGCCGAGATGTAAGAAAAGCAGGGTTAGTAGACCACATTTTAGGAGCCCAAGGCGAGGTTAATGTTCAGGGTGAAGAACAACAAAAATTAGATGTTGTTGCGGATGAACAGTTTATCCATGTGTTTAAAAATGGAGCAGAGGTTTGCGGTATAGCTTCAGAAGAAAATGAAGACTTCATTGCCTTTGATGATGAAAAAGGAAGAAATGGAAAGTATGTTGTCTTATTCGACCCGCTTGATGGCTCATCAAATATTGATGTAAATGTTTCAATTGGTACGATTTTTTCAATTTATCGTCGTGTAACAGAAGTTGGTACAACTGCCGCAATTGAAGATTTTTTACAACCAGGTCACAAGCAAGTTGCAGCTGGATATGTGCTATATGGTTCATCAACAATGTTGGTTTATACAACAGGACGTGGTGTAAATGGTTTTACATTAGATCCTTCAATTGGTGAGTTCTGTTTATCTCACCCTAATATGAAAATGCCAGAAATAGGTAGAATTTACGCTATGAATGAAGGTAATATTCACATCTGTAATCCTGGAATTAAGAAATATGTTGAATATTGCCAAAGTAATGAAAATCAAACAGGAAAACCTTATTCTGGAAGATACATTGGCTCCCTAGTTGCTGATTTCCACCGCAATATGATAAAAGGAGGAATTTACATTTATCCAGCAACGACAAATGATCCAAATGGAAAATTGCGTTTGATGTATGAATGTAACCCACTAGCTTTTATAGCAGAACAAGCTGGAGGACTTGCAACAACAGGTTTTGATCGCATTTTATCTATTCAACCTGAAAAGCTACATCAGCGTGTTCCTTATTTTGCAGGATCAAAGTTGATGGTTGAAAAGGCAATGAGTTTACTCGAAAGATAATAGTTGCAAAAATAGTTTTGAGAAGGTGGGTATGTCATACTCACCTTTTTATTTTTATATCGAATAAATTTCAGATTGCTAGTCTTTTTTTCGTAACTTTAGAAGATAAGCTTACTAATTTGAAATTATATGAGTAAATGCCCTTTTAACCACGGAGAGATGGGAGAAAATATGAAAAATTCTACTCCATCTGATAAAACAACAAACAAAGATTGGTGGCCAAATCAACTAGATTTATCAGGTTTAAGACAGTATTCCCCTAAAACGGATCCGATGGATCCTGGGTTTGAATATAGAAAAGCATTTAGCGAGTTGGACTATTTTGCATTGAAGGAAGATCTTAAAAAGATAATGACTGATTCGCAAGATTGGTGGCCAGCAGATTTTGGTCATTATGGACCGATGTTTATACGTATGTCTTGGCATAGTGCTGGAACATACCGTTCGCGAGATGGAAGAGGAGGAGCATCTGAAGGTCAACAACGTTTTGCACCACTAAATAGTTGGCCTGATAACGTGAATTTGGATAAAGCAAGAAGATTACTTTGGCCTGTAAAAAAGAAATATGGAAGCAAAATTTCTTGGGCAGATTTACTTGTACTAGCAGGAAATGTTGCATTAGAATCAATGGGATTCAAAACTGCAGGGTTTGGTGCTGGACGTGTTGATGTTTGGGAAGCTGACAACTATACTTATTGGGGAAATGAGAAAAAGTGGTTGGACGATAAGAGGTATACAGGAGAAAGAGATTTAGACAATCCTCTTTCGGCTGTACAAATGGGGTTAATTTATGTGAATCCAGAAGGACCTAATGGAAATCCTGATCCTGTTGCAGCAGCAAAAGATATTCGTGAAACATTCGAACGAATGGGAATGAATGATGAAGAAACTGTTGCTTTAATTGCAGGGGGACATACATTTGGTAAGACACATGGTGCTGGACCAGCTGATCATGTAGGACCAGATCCTGAAGCATCACCAATGGAGCAACAAGGATTAGGTTGGAAAAGTTCGTTCGGCACGGGAAAAGGAAAAGATGCCATTGGTTCAGGTCTTGAAGTTACATGGACAAATACGCCAACACAATGGAGCAATAGCTTCTTTGAGATTTTGTTTAAATATGAATGGGAATTGACAAAAAGTCCAGCGGGAGCTTATCAATGGGTTGCAAAAGATGCAGAAGAAATAATACCAGATGCATTTGATCCAAATAAGAAACAGTTGCCATATATGCTTACTACGGATTTATCCTTGATTAAGGATCCAATCTATGAAAGAATTTCAAGAAGATTTTATGAAAATCCAGATGAATTTGCAAAGGTTTTCGCAGATGCTTGGTTTAAATTGATTCACCGAGATATGGGACCAAAAGCATTGTATTTAGGTCCAGAGGTGCCGAAAGAAGACTACTTGTGGCAAGACCCAATCCCAAAAGCAACATATCCGCAAATTGGAGAGTCTGATATTATTTCTTTGAAAAATAAAATTGCGAACTCAGGATTGATGATTTCAGAATTAGTAGCAACAGCTTGGGCTTCTGCTGCGACATTCAGAATTTCTGATAAAAAAGGTGGAGCAAATGGAGGTAGGTTAAGACTTTATCCACAAAGACAATGGGAAATCAATAACCCAAATCAGTTGGATAGCGTGTTGAAAGTGTATGAACGAATTCAACAGGAATTTAATAGCGCACATACTCAGCAAGTTTCAATTGCTGATTTGATTGTTTTAGGAGGTTCTGTAGGAATTGAAAAAGCAATTGCAAATGCAGGTTTTCAAAAAGAAGTTCCATTTGTTGCAGGAAGAACAGATGCTACTCAGGAACAGACGGATAATAAATCGATGGAAGTATTGGAACCGTATGCGGATGCATTTAGAAATTACAATAGCTACCAAACAAACTTCTCGACGGAAGAATTATTAATTGATAGAGCTCAATTATTGAATTTAACTGCACCTGAAATGACGGTTTTACTAGGAGGTTTGCGTATGATTAACATCAATTATAATCAAACAAAAATGGGAGTGTTTACAGATAATGTTGGTGCTTTGACAAATGATTTCTTTGTGAATCTCTTGGATATGAATATCGAATGGTCAACTTCTGGACACACACAAGAGATGTTCGAGGGGAAAGATCGCAAAACTGGTGAAAAGAAATGGATTGCTTCTCGTGCGGATTTAGTTTTCGGTTCGAATTCTGAACTGAGAGCGTTATCCGAAGTTTATGCATGCGATGATGCGAAAGAAAAGTTCGTGAATGATTTCATAAAAGCATGGGTGAAAGTAATGAATAACGATCGTTTCGATTTAATCAAATAAAAAATCAACGAGCAAGCCCCCAGAAAATTTCTGGGGGCTTGCTTTGTGTGATATATGCTGATCCC
Source organism: Taishania sp. (assembly GCA_035305395.1). Classification (GTDB taxonomy): domain Bacteria; phylum Bacteroidota; class Bacteroidia; order Flavobacteriales_D; family Crocinitomicaceae; genus Taishania. The sequence goes on from DATGOZ010000172.1 coordinate 5,812, forward strand.
TAAATTGGGTAGATGTTTTCAACAGATATAACTGGTTTTAATGAATAAGATCCATTGCCTTGTTCAACGATGCTTTCATCAGCTTCAAAATCCAGCACCATTTCATACATTTGATTCGATAAAAAAGTGTGATTCAAATTGATTTTTAAACCTGACTGTTGAGCAGAAGGTGTAGACAAAGGATATAGCAGACTGTCAATCATAACGGTATTATTGTCTCCTAAGACCAACCTCAATTGTGTGATTTTTCCCGCAGGAAGTGTACCTCCATCCACTAATGTTGCAGACACATCATTCTGAAGAGTTAATAGGTCGTATGTACCAGAAATTGTCGGTAAATCAATCCAACCATCTGTTTCATGATTTACTTTAACCTGTAGAATTTCTACATTGACTTGCTGATAATCTCCAGGAGCGTCGATTAAATTAATGGATAATCGTGACATTCCTTTTTCTGATTTCTTACAGCTAGTTAAACTCAATACTCCGCCGATCAATAAGGCGATTGAGAATAGGATGAGTTTGTTGAATTTTAAAACTTGATTTTTCATGGCTATTGTTATTAAAAGGCATAAACCTTACGACAATCAGAGTGCCACTTTTATAAAAGTCTTGTGTATCAACAAAAATGGGACAATTGTTAAATCCCAAAGTGATATATTCGATTCAATTTGAATAATTGTTTTTCATATCGAAAATTAATTCCATCCACCGCCGAGTGCCTTATAGAGCTTAACTTTTAATTGAAGACGTTGTTGTTTCAGATTGTTGTACTTTAGTTCACTTTCCAAAGCAACACGCTGCGCATTGATTACTTCAAGATAGGTGGCATAACCACTATTGAATAGTAAATTTGATTGAAAGATTGTCAATTGAGAATTTTTTACCTGTTCAGCTGCAATTTCAATCTGTTCATCTAATGAATTCATTGCAGTTAAAACGTTCGAAATTTCAATAATGGACGAATAAACCTTTTTCTGTACTTCAATTTCTTTTATTTCACGCTCTATCTTAGCTGTTTTAAGAGCAACTTTATTTCTGTTTTTGTTAAAGATTGGTTGTGTGATACCTCCAATTAAAGAACCAAATAATGCACCTGGAATATTAAACCAATTTCGAGGCAACATCGAATTGACTCCAAAACCTAAATCAATGACTAACTTGGGATATTGATTTGTTTGTGCAACACCTACTTTTGCATTGGCAGCCCATAATTCATACTCGGCTTTTCTCACATCAGGACGATAACGAACTAACTCTAGAGGAACACTGTAGTTGCGTTCCAAAGATTTGAAAAGATTTTCAAAATTTTCATGATTGAGTGAAATTTCACTAGGAAGTGCTCCTGTTAGAAATTGCAATTCATTTTCTTGTTCACTAATTTGTAGCTTCAATTGAGGGATAAGCGCCTTAGCTACAAGCATTTGTGAGCGTGTTTGCTGTTTCGCTAATGCGGTTGTATTTCCTGACTGATATTGCAATTCAACCATTTTTAAAGTACGTTTTGACAACTCGTAATTAGATTCAGCAACTTGCAATTGAGCATATAATAATAGTAGTTGATAATATCCAGAAGCAATATCTGCAATCAATTTAGTTTGGATAGCATTTTTAGCTTCTGTTGTTGCTAAATAGTTAAAAAGTTTGTTTGCTCTTTCACTGCGAATCTTTTCCCAAATATCTATTTCCCAAGAAAAGTTGAGACCAGTCATATGCTGCATTGTATAACCATATAGTGTTGATGGAGCATTAGTTCCTAATTCATTGTAATAATTACTAGCAGGATTGGAATAAAAATCTTCTGACCTAAATTGCCAATTGGAATTTGCAGCAGTTGCATTTAAACTTGGCAAAAACTCCAAATTGGATTGTTTAAATTGGAGTCGATGCATCTCTAATCTTTTATATGCTTCGCGAACATCGAAATTGTTTTTTAATCCGGTTTCAATCAGTTGAATTAGATTGGTATCCCTAAAAAAATGTTTCCATGCTAAGTGCGAAGTATCAATTCGAAAGATTAAAGAATCACCTCTCAATACGGAGTCTTTTTCCTTTGAATTTACTTGTGCAACTCTAAAATGCTCAGGCATATTAAATTTTTGTGGCTGATACTTCGATTGAGGCATACAACCAGCTAAAAGAATAATACTGATATAGATAAACCACTTAATCTTCATGACTTAATTTTGTTTTTAATCGTTCATCCAAACTTTGGAATACGACAAATAATATTGGTATGATGAATATCCCGATGATTACTCCAGCCAACATTCCTCCTGCGGTACTAAATGAGATAGAGTGATTGCCTTTTGCTGCTGGCCCCTCTGTTAGCATCAACGGTATTAGACCTGCTACAAATGCAAAAGAGGTCATCAAAATAGGACGTAATCGCAAGATTGCACCTTGTTTTCCTGCTTCAACAATAGAGATACCTTTTCTCCTTTGTTGAAGTGCAAATTCCACGATTAGAATAGCGTTTTTTGCAAGTAACCCAATCAGCATGATTAGACCTACTTGAACGTAAATATTATTGGTAACACCAACTAAATTAATCAAACAGTAAACACCAATGAACCCTGTTGGAACAGCTACAAGTATCGCTAGTGGAAGCAGAAAACTTTCGTATTGCGCACAGAGTAATAAATAGATGAACAAAAATGAAATCCCAAAAATAATTATGGATTGTTTTCCTGCTTGTTTTTCCTCTAATGCCATTCCAGTTAATTCATATCCGTAATTTGCAGGTAAATCATTTGCTAACCGTTCGACTGTTTTCAAAACTTCACCAGTACTTCTTCCTTTGGCAGGAGTAATTTTGATTGAAATAGCATTGAATAAGTTGTAGCGATTAACTGTTTCAGGTCCTTGTATTGGTTTTAGTTTTACGAGGGTATTTGCAGGAAGCATTTCACCATCATTATTTTTCACAAAGATGTTGGAGAAAGTGGATGGATCAGTACGATAATTAACATCCGCTTGCATATAAACACGATATTGTCGTCCGAATCTACTAAAATCACCAGCTTGTACTCGCCCATAATAAGCTCGAATGGTACTCATCAATTCTTTGACATTTACACCCAGTTTTTTTGCTTTGACATAATCAACTTCCAATAAATATTGAGGGAAACGAGCATTGAAAGAAGTGAAAGCTCTCGAAACGGACGGGTCATCATTGAGTTTGTCGATGAATTGTTTTGATACATCTTCGAATGCTTGGAATGATTCACCCATTTTGTCTTGCAACATAATTTCAACCCCACTGAAATCGCCAAAACCTTGAATGGTTGGACGTGGAAATACTTGAAATGTGGCTTCATCAATGGAAGATAAATCAGAACGAATCGCATTGATAACATCATCCATTTTTTTGATGCTTCCTCTCTTTGAAATTGGTTTTAAGTTAATGTACACAACTGCAAAGGAAGGAGACGAATTATTGTCAACTGTATTGAAACCCGATATCGAAGTTACTCCTTGAATTTCCTCTCGCTTTTTTAGAATTTTTTCGGCTTTAGATAAGGTCTTTTTTGTTCTTGAGAGAGAAGCTCCAGGTTGCATCGCCATCGAAACAGTAACAAAGCTATCGTCTTCCGTAGGGATAAATTCTTTCGGAGAGAAGTACATAATGAGTACACCAATGCCTATGGATCCGACAAGGATGATTAAAACCCATTTCCTTTTTTCGAGTAGAAAATCAATTTTTTGACCATACCACTTTGTGAATTTTTCGAACCAATTATTGAAACGTTTGAAGAATTTTTTGAGTTGTTTTTGAGATTTACCAAGTAAAATGCTGGGCTGTTTTATAAATTTTCTACCATCCTTTCCAGGTCTTAAAAACAATGCACAAAGTGCCGGTGTAAGCGTTAAGGCATTGAAGGCAGAGATCAATATCGCAATTGCAAGTGTATAAGCAAACTGTTTGTAGAAAATACCAGCAGGCCCTTCCATGAAACCAACAGGAATAAATACTGCGACCATTACCATTGTGATTGATAAAATGGCTTTTTTGATTTCATCCATGGTTTCTAACGTTGCCTGTTTTGCCTTCATTCCAGTTTTATGCATTTTTTCAAAGATGGCTTCGACCACAACGATAGCATCATCAACAACGATTCCTATGGCAAGTACCAAAGCAAACATGGTCAATACGTTGATAGAAAACCCTAAAAGATAAATGAAGAAAAAAGTACCTATTAGTGAAACTGGAATAGCGATAACTGGTATAATGGTTGAACGAAGATCTTGTAAGAAAATGAAAACGATAATAAATACCAAAACAAAGGCTTCTACTAACGTAGATTTTACTTGATTGATGGAAGTATCAATTTGGTCCTTAACGGAGTAAGTGATTTCATACTTGATTCCTGGAGGAAAAGTTTTAGAAATACGTTCCAATACTTCTCGCACTTTAATATCAATATCTCTTGCATTCGAACCTGCTGTTTGGGTCAAGTTGAGTGTTAGACCAGGATGTCCATTTACTGAATTGTCAGACCCGAAATTGGATGCTCCAAATTCAACGCGTGCCACATCTTTCAGGTATAATACAGACCCGTCATCATTTGTTCGAATGGCAATATTTTCGTATTCTTCTGGTAAAGAAAATCTACCACTATGACGTAAAGGTGTTTCAAAAACTTCGTCGCTCGTTTCACCAAATTTCCCTGGTGCAATCTCAAAGTTTTGTTCTTTAATCGCTTTGATGATGTCTTGAGGAGTCAAACCATAGGCTGCTATTTTTTCTGGGTTTAACCAAGTTCTCATGGAATAATCCCTAGCTCCCACGCGAGATACAGCCGCAACACCTGGTACTCGAAGTATTTCTCTGTTCAAGTTGATTTGTGAAAAGGCTTGCAAGAAGGTCTCATCATAGAGTTTATTGGGATGGTCACTATATAGATTGATAGTCATGATATTCCCTCTTTGTCGTGGGATTACAGAGATTCCAGCTTCCGTTACTTCGGAAGGGATTTGACTACTTGCTTTCGAAACACGTGTTTGTACATTCACCGCAGCTTGATCAGGGTCCGTTCCAGTTGCAAAATAGACGTTAATTGTTCCAGAACCACTGTTAGAAGCACGCGATTCAATATAGGTCATTTTATCTACTCCATTGATAGATTCTTCGAGGGGTAATAAAACGGATTGTGCTACAGTTTCGGAACTTGCACCTGGATAACTTACAGATACTTGTACACTTGGAGGTGCAATTTCAGGAAATCGTGTAATGGGGAGCTTACCCATACCTAGAAATCCTAGTAAAACAACGATTAATGACAATACTGTTGCAAGTATTGGCTTTGTGATAATATTTTTAAGCATGGTTTAGTCTTTTTTGGGTTTAACTAAAGCACCTTCTTCCAATTTGTGAAAACCAGTTAGGATCACAATGTCACCACGCTTTAATCCATCTGAAACAATATATTGTTTGTCAGCAACACCATCCAATGTAACAGGAGTCATACGCGCTTTACTTTCCTTATCGATGATGTATACAAAGTGTCTGTCTTGAATGGTGATAATTGCTTCTTGTGGAATGAGAATCACTCCTTTTTTAGCTTCTTTCAATTGAATTGTTCCTGTATTTCCTGAACGCATTATTTCAGCGGAATTTGGGAACGACGCTCGCAAAGAGATAGATCCGGTATTTCTATTCACTTGTCCCGAAACGGCATCCACTTTCCCTTTTTGAGGATACTCTAATCCGTCAGCTAAGAACAGAGTTGCTTCTGGGAGAATCGACCCTAAAGCATTTCGAGTAGTATCATTAATCTTTGTTTTATTCTTTGTAAAATACAAAAAATCTGATTCTGAAATGCTAAAGTACACATAAACATCACTTACATCAGAAAGAACTGTTAAAGGTGTTTTCTCTCCACGATTGATGAGGTTGCCCACACGTTTAGGAATCATGCCGATGTATCCTTGTACTGGAGCAGTAATTGTTGTGAAATTATAATTTATTCTGGCACTTGCTACTGCTGCAGAAGCTCTTGCTAAAGATGCTTGAGCCACCTCATAATTCGCTTTTACAGCTTTCAATTGTACTTCAGCAATAACTTCGTTTTCAACAAGGGGAAGTAATCGTTCTACTTCCAATTTAGCATTTTTCAACTTAGCACGCTCTACATTTTCTGTAGCAATGGCATTGTTGAGAATTTCTTGATATGGTAGTGGATTGATTTTGAAAAGTGGCTGACCAGCATATACATATTGACCTTCATCTACATATATTTCTTCTAATATTCCCTCTACTTGTGAACGAATTTCAACATTGATTTTCCCTTCAATGGTGCCGATGTAGTCTTTCACGGTCAAAGCCGTTGTAGTATCTACCATCATTGCAGGTAAGCGCAGATAATTCTGAGCATTATCATTGCCATTCCCACATCCACTGAAGAGAAGTAAACTGCTTATAGCAGCAAAATAAAAAACTAATTTCAACATAAAATTTATTTCCTCTATTGTTTTATAGAGGTAAGTATAGGTAATTTTTTGGTGAGTAGGTTCATTGTAATTGGTTGTTAACAAAGATAAAAAAAGCATAAGCGAAGGGTTTACTTGTTGACATATTTTAACAGTGTTAGCTGGTGAATTTCGACATCTTTCAGAGCAGAAAAAATCACTCTTGATACACTTAAAACATGTAAAAGCACATTAGACTCAATAAATAGCCGTTTTAAAGAACGGAACTTTCAAGTTCTAGTTTTTGGTAAAACTAAGTATCTAAAGTTGATTTATGCTAATGCAAATAACAATTTAATAAGTGTGAGTAAGTAATGTTTTGACTAAATTTGTACCCAAATTGATACCCGCTCAAGATTTCTTGGGCGGGATTTACTTGTTGATTATATTGAAATGGATAAAAAAGATTTTCACGAACGATTTATAAAATTACCGTTAGTTGAACAAACCGCAAATCAGTTACAATTTCATGAATCTCGCATTCATTGGAAGGGATTAGCGGGTGCTTCGAAATCAATCTTAGCATCGGCTGTTTGTTCACAAGTTCTGGGTAATCATTTATTCATTTTAAACGACAAAGAAGAAGCTGCTTATTTTCTTAATAATTTGGAAGGGTTATATCCTGAGAATAATCACATTTTGTTTTATCCTGCTTCATACAGAGTTCCATATCAATTTGAAGAGGTTGATAATGCGAATGTTGTTGCACGTGCAGAAGTGCTCGATAAAGTTAATTCGGGAAAAAATACATGGGTGGTAACTTATCCAGCTGCATTGTTTGAAAAAGTTCCGACACAGAAAAACCTTACAAAAAACACCTTTCGCTTGGAGGTTGGAAAAAATTATTCCATCGATTTCATTCAAGAAGTATTGTTGGAATATCACTTCGAATACGTTGACTTTGTATATGAGCCGGGTCAATTTTCAATTCGTGGAGGGATTGTAGATGTATTTTCTTATTCTAATGATCATCCATTTAGAATTGAGTTTTTTGGAGATGAGGTAGAGTCAATTAGAACGTTTGATGCTGCATCCCAACTTTCAATCAATACGCATCAATTTTTTACAATTGTTCCAAATGTTCAAGGAAAATTGATTCAAGAGGGTAATGGTAGTTTTTTCGAATTCATTGGTCCTAATACAACAGTATGGATTGATTCTGTAGAGAAATCTCAAGAAGTTCTGAAGAAAGAATATCAAAAAGCAGTTGAAATTCATTCCAAATTACCAGATACTGTTTCACATACGATTCCAAGTCAATTATATGTAGATCAACATGTTTTTTTAGAAGAAATTAAACGATTCTCTATCATTGAATTTGGTAACGATGTTGCATTCGAAATCCAGTTGACGTGCAAGTTTGATAT
>DATGOZ010000173.1:0-4890 GCA_035305395.1 Taishania sp.
CATTTAATCGTGCAACAAATCCAAGGATAATAAACACAAACGCCATGGAAGTCAAATAAAATGTTCCAACCAATTTACCAAGGTATAACAATGAATCAATGCCATAGGCTCCAATCGTAAATGCCATAGCACCAAATGCTCCGATTGGTGCTAATTTCATCAACATCGAAACAATTTTAAAAACAGGAATGGTCAACACCTCTAAGAAATCAATAACCAGTTTACTTTGATCGGCAGTTAGAGCTAAAGCAATACCAAATAATATTGCTACAAGTAAAACTTGTAAAATAATATCACCTGTCATCGGACTAAAGAGGGTATCTGGAATAATATTGAAAATAAAATTCACCATGCTATTGTCCTGCGCTGCATCAACATACTTTGAAATTTTCGAAGCATCTAAAGTCGAGGGATCTATATTCAATCCGGCTCCAGGTTTCACAAAATGGCTGACAACCAAACCAAGAATCAGCGCTAATGTCGAAAAGAAGATAAAGTACATAAACGCCTTACCAGCGACACGACTTACTTTTTTCAAATCATTCATCCCTGCAATCCCTGTTGTTACAGTCAGGAAAATCACAGGAGCAATAATCATTTTCACCAACTTGATAAATCCATCCCCAAGCGGTTGCATTGCCTTACCTACCTCAGGCTTAAAATACCCCAAAGTCACACCAATGACAATGGCAAAAATTACTTGTACATACAACAGCTGGTAAAATTTCTTTTTATGGGAAGTAGCTTCGTGGTTGATTTTTTCAAAAGTTGGCTTCATAATTACCTATTTACACTACAAAGAAATTATTTTTTCTGAAATGAGCACTGATTTATAAAAAATTCAACTATCTACAAACCACAATTTCATCAATATGTTTGATATATTTGTGAAAAGGAGCACAAAAAACAGATGCAATCTCGATTAAAATTTCTTGGTGTTATCGTACTATTAATTGGATTGATTGTCCTCCATCTGTTTGCAGGTTCAACAAACGTTACTATCGACGATTTTTATCAATCCTTAGTAAATTTCGAACCAAGTAATACAACACATATCATCGCAAGAGATCTAAGAATTCCCCGACTTTTAATTACTTTAATTGCTGGTGGAGGATTAGCAATTGCTGGAATTTTAATGCAAACTTTATTTAGAAATCCATTGGCAGAACCTCATATACTTGGGGTTAGTTCGGGCGCAAGCTTATTCGTTGCATTAAGCATCATGTCGGGTTGGTTTGTTTTTCAAACAGATTATGGAATCATTGCAAGTGCTTTGTTAGGTGCTTTTGCATTTGGAATAATTTTGTTATCTATTGCCAAGTTTGTTCGCTTACAAAGTTCATTATTACTTGTCGGAATCATGATTGGTAGCTTTTCTGCCGCTTTTATTAGTATTTTGCAAACTTGGAGCGAAGCAAATCAATTAAAAGCTTATACCCTTTGGTCGATGGGTTCTCTGCAACAAGTTTCGCTAAATCAAATTCCTGTCATCACAATTTTGTTTCTACTCGTAGTTGGACTATCATTTTTCCTTGTAAAATCACTCAATGCGATTGTTTTAGGTTCAGCTAATGCTGCCGCATTGGGAGTTCAACTAAAACATGTTCGCATGCTAATTATTCTCATCAGTTCAACACTAACGGGATTAATTACTGCATTTTGCGGTCCGATTGCATTTATCGGAATGGCTGTTCCCAATTTGGTGAAATTAATTTTTAAGACACAAGATCATAAGACCTTACTACTTGGGAGCTTATTCATTGGCGCAATCTTTTTATTGATTTGTGACATTGTGGTTCAACTACTTGCTCAACATTTACTGGTTCCAATTAATGCCATTACCGCAATTATTGGAGCTCCGTTTATCATTTACATTATCTTAAAACGTTGGTCATGATTACATTCAATCAAGTTATTATCGGCCATGAGAAACCACTTTTTGAAGTTAAACTTAATCAACTTGAGTCAGGAAAAGTTTATGCACTCATTGGTAGTAATGGAAGCGGAAAGTCAACATTCATTCAGACCTTGTTCAACGAAATAGTTCCAGTCAAAGGAGAGATTTACTTGAATCAGAAAGAATTAAAATTGTATTCTAAGCGTGAATTGGCACTTAACCTTGCATTCGTACCAGCCAGATTTCCAGAAGTAGAATTCATGAAAGTGAAAGATTTTATTGGTCTTGGACGAACTCCCTATTTGAATGCATTTGGAACAAAAACAGAAAAGGACTTAGAAATTATTGAGCACTTCATTCAACTTTTAGATATTCAACATTTAGCTGATAAATTTACAACTGAATTGAGTGATGGTGAACGTCAACTTTGCGCCATTGCAAAAGCATTAACTCAGGAAACTCCAATAATCTTATTGGATGAACCAACAGCTTTTTTAGATTATAAGAACAAGCAACGCATTATTGACATACTCGAGCAATTGGCTAACGAATTGAATTTGTTGATTTTATTTTCTACACACGACCTCTCCTCAATCGCAAAACAAACGATTCAAAAAATTGGAATTGAAGCTAACACGCAATCCAATGAAATACTTCCAAAAATGCTTCCAATTAATGAACAATTTCCATTTGACAACTTACTCGATAAGTTTTACAAATAATAACATTTTACTTTGAAGATTATCTTTAAATTTGGTATTTTATTGTAGATAATAAATTAAATTTTCACCTTACACCCAATAAGTTATGATGGAAAAACTAATTGAACAGTTTCCAGCAAATATCGAAGAAGCCCTTCAAATTGCAAATAATGCCTCTTTCAAATCTCCAAAAAACACAATCAAGAATGTTGTAATTTGTGGAATGGGAGGATCTGGAATTGGTGGACGATTAGTTTCTAATTGGGTTTTAAACGAAATTAAAGTTCCTGTTCAATGTTTTCACGATTATGTTACACCAACATACATTGATGAAAACACATTAGTTATTGCTTCATCTTATTCTGGAAATACTGAAGAAACATTAATCTTCGTTGAACAAGCAAAATCGCAAGGTGCACATATCATAGGCGTTTGTTCTGGTGGACAATTGGAAGCTTTCTGTAGAACAAACGACTTAGACTGTATTGTTGTTCCTGGTGGAAATCCTCCTAGGACTGCATTAGCTTTCTCATTGGTTCAGTTAACAAACATTTTGAATAAACTTGGTTTAATAAGTGGAATAGCTTTACAACAAATTGAGAGCGCTAGACAATTACTTGTTTCTAACAATTTAAACATTAAGAAAGAAGCATTGAAATTGGCTGAATTTCTGAATACAAAAGCCGTACCTGTTTTCTATGCTGAGACACCCTATGAAGCTGTTTTAGTAAGAGCAAAGCAACAGTTCAATGAAAATTCAAAAGTATTGTGTTGGACGCACGTAATCCCAGAAATGAACCACAATGAATTAGTTGGTTGGGGTGGTGGCGACGACCGCTTTGCTGCTGTTTTCTTTGATACAGAAGATTTGTTAGCACGCAATAAAAAAAGAGTCGAAATCACATTGGAGGTAATTGCATCCAAGACAAAATTACTTACAATTAAAGCGAAGGGTAATAATCAAATAGAACGTTCATTTTATTTAATCAATATCGTTGACTGGGCTTCATTTTACCTAGCTGAACTCAACAATGTTGATTCAATTGAAATCAAAATTATTGAACGTTTAAAATCAGAACTTGCAAATTTTTCCGATAAATGAAACCTCAAGTCATCTTTCAATCCCTTGGATTGATGGACTATCAAGAAGCATGGGATTACCAAGAAAAATTGTTCAAGGGAACAATTGATCTAAAAATCCGCGCACGCAATGGTGAAGATGTTGGTCCTACAAAGAATTATTTGTTGTTTGTTGAGCATCCACATGTTTACACATTGGGTAAAAGTGGCGACGCATCTCATTTGTTGCTAAATAATAGTGAGTTGAGTGAACATCACGCACAGTTTTATAAAATAAATCGTGGTGGAGATATTACTTATCATGGACCAGGACAGTTGGTTGGTTATCCTATTTTCGACTTAGATCATTTCTTTCCAGATATTCACAAATACATGCGATTATTGGAGGAGTCTGTTATTCAAACTCTCAAAGAATACGGTGTAGAAAGTGGACGTGTAGAAGATCTTACGGGGGTATGGATCGACGGAGATAAGCCAACAGCAAGGAAAATTTGTGCCATGGGAGTTAAAAGTTCGCGTTGGGTTACCATGCACGGAATTGGGTTCAACATCAATTCAGATTTGAGCTATTTCTCACACATTGTTCCTTGTGGAATACAAGATAAAGCTGTTACTTCCTTGCAACAGGAATTAGGTCGCAAAATAGATATGCAAGAAGTCAGTGAAATTCTAAAAGTAAAAATGGCTGAACAATTTGGTTTTGAATACGTCAACGAGTAGTTTCAATTATCGCATTTCTCAATAAATTCAAAGCACTCAATACTGTTCTTTGAATAAACCGCTCGCGATTATCAACCAGTAAGAATTTTCTTGTTATAACAGCTTTTGGAGTAGCTACCGCGATCCATACAGTACCTACAGGCTTTTCTTCTGTACCTCCATCTGGTCCAGCAATTCCAGAAATGGATACTGCATAATCAACTTCAAGTCGTTCTTTAGTTCCATTCGCCATCTCAATTACTGTTTGTTCACTGACAGCACCAAATTGTTCGAGTGTAAAAGCTTTCACCCCCACAACTTTTTGTTTCAATTCATTAGAATATGTAATAAAACTACCCTGAAAATAAGCTGAAGCTCCTGGAACAGAAACAATTTCTGAAGCTAAAGAACCACCTGTACAACTCTCACAAGTTGCAACAGTCGCACATCTTTCTTTCAACAAATCACCTACAATTTCACTTAAAGTTTTCTCACCGTAACCATAGAAATTTT
>DATGOZ010000174.1:0-2971 GCA_035305395.1 Taishania sp.
ATTAGCTAAAGCAGATGATATTTACGGAACAATTTCTGAAATTATCAAGCGTTCACAAAGCGAACAAGTTCCGACTTATCAAATTGCGAACAGAATGGCGGAAGAGAGAATTGAGCAGGTTGGAAAAGTTAAATTGCCAAGATAAATCGAATGTTAAATAGAAGACATCTAAGAATAAAAGTTTTACAAGCCCTTTATGCTTATTTCCAAGCAAACGAGGAGAATTATCGTCGTACAGAAAAAGAACTTTTTGATGCGATTGATAGAATCTATGACTTGTATTTATATCTTTTATTAAGTATCCCTGAAGTAAAATCTTTTGCTGAAAGGAGAATTGAAGAAAACAAGAAAAAGATTAGACCAACCGAAGAGGATCTAAATCCAAACAGAAAATTTGTTGACAATTGCATCATCCAGAAAATTGAAGAAAACAAAAAACTTCAGTTAGCATCTGAAACTAACAAAATCAACTGGATTGGTGATGAGAAACAAGAAATGTTCAGAAAAATGTTTTTGCAAATTCGTGAAAGCGAAACATATTTCGAACACATGAACAATGGGTTAACTGGATTTGAAGCAGATAAACAATTTGTTTTGGACTTATTTAAAGTTGAAATTGCTAATTTCCCTCTGTTATACAATTTCTTTGAGGATTTAAGTATTCACTGGTTGGACGATATCGACTTAGCTTGTAATATGGTTTTAAAAACAATTAAAAGCTTAGAATCAGCAGAAAGTGAATTAGTCATCATGGATTTGTATAAGGACGAAGAAGACGAAACAGAATTTACACGCGACTTACTTCGTAAAACCATTTCAATGGACAAGGAAAATGAAGCATTGATTGACGAGCTTACAAAGAATTGGGAATTGGATCGTATTGCTAAGATGGACATCATTTTGATGAAAATGGCAATTACAGAGTTTCAAATCTTCAAAACAATTCCTACGAAAGTAACATTGAATGAATACATCGAAATTTCGAAATTCTATTCAACACCAAAAAGTAATGGTTTTATCAATGGAGTATTGGACAAAGCAATTATCAAACTTCAAGGAGAAAATAAGATTACAAAAATTGGTAGAGGATTATTAAACTAATAGACATGAGATCATTATTTATTATGGCTTCTTTGTTTTTGTTGGCGAGTTGTGGTAACAACTCGGTTGACATAGGAAATCGAACTACAGCTGAGTACGATCCTATTTACAATGCAGGCAAAGCAGCAAAGGGAGAAATCATTAAAGCCAAAATTAAAATTAAAAATACAGGAGATTATCCTTTGGTTGTTGGTGACGTACAAGTATCGTGTAGCTGTACATTGGCTAGTAAGCCTGAAGAACCTATAAAACCAGGTAGTGAGGGATTTGTTGAAGCTACAATCGATACAGATAAAGTAGGAGTTGGAAAATTCAGTCGCGACATTCGTATCATTGCAAACACAACACCTACTCCACTTGTAGTCTCAATTCAAGGTGAAGTAATTAAATAATAACTATTAAAATCAGAAAAATGGAACCACAATTAATTATGGTCTTGTTGATGGTAGCGGTATTCTACTTCTTCATGATTAGACCTCAAACTAAAAAACAAAAAGAATTAAAGAAATTCAGAGATGGACTTGCTCAAGGTGACAAGGTTGTTACAATCGGAGGTATCCACGGAAAGATTCTTGAAGTAACTGATACTACAGTTTTATTAAGTAGTGAAGGAACAAAAATCAGATTTGAAAAGTCAGCTATCTCTCAATCTGTAGCTGATCAATTGCAAGAGCCTGCTAAATAATTTGAATCTTTTCTTATATTGGTTTTCATTCAATAAAATCAATATCAAATAAATAATTTTAATCCCGCTTGTCGAATGACAAGCGGGATTTTTTGTTGGTAAAAATATTAACGAATTGCCTATTACTAGCAGGCTGAATTTGTTAGTACAATTAGATGTGATTTGTAGGTTATTTGTAGGTATAAATTACAGTTAACCTCCTATTACTAACAAATACACTAATTGATATTACATGGCAAAAAAAGAGGTTGTTCAAATGAACAACCTCTTTCGATTATAAGTGTATCTAATTAGTTTTTGATAACTCTAATCATTCTTTCTACATTGTTTCCACTAATGCGAACTAGGTAAACACCACGCTCAACATTTGCGATATCAACATTTGTAATTGAAGAAGTAATTTTTTCAACTGAACGGATAACTCTACCATTCAAGTCTAAAACTTCGTATGTGAAATCACTTCCTGGAATTCCTACAATTTGGAATAATCCATTGTTAGGGTTTGGTGCAACTGAAACACCATCCAAGATAGTCAAATCTTCTACTCCTAATAAGTCACATGTTAATACATTAACAGTTACTACTGATGTATCAGCATCACATACTCCGTTAGAAACAACATATCTGTATGTAAACTGACCTGCCAATGTACCTGTTTGGAAGTAAGGGCTCGGAATAGCTGTTCCTGCAGCATTATACCAAGTACCACCAAAATCAACATTTCCTGTTAATGCACCAAACAAGTTGATGTATTGGTTTTTACAAGCATCAATTGTACCATCGATACCAGCTGAAACAGGTGCTAAGATATTAATTGTCGCTACAGTTGTATCTGTAGAACATCCACCAACAACTACATATTCAGCAGTGTATGTCCCTTCAACCAAAGTAGAAATATTTAATGTGCTTCCATTAACTAAACTTGGCACTATATCAAAATTCCATGTTCCGTGAGTATATTCAGACGTAATAACATCATTCAATTCAACTGTCCCTGCAGTTCTACAAACATCTACAGTTCCATCTATTCCTGCTACAGGGTTACAGATATCGATACAAATGTTATCAACAAAGAAATACCAACCATCATTTGGATGTGGTGGGATATGGAATGCAATGAAAACTTCTCCAGTATATGCAGACAAGTTGATAACAGTATCTGTATAAGTTGTATTGTTAGTAGTA
>DATGOZ010000175.1:0-4928 GCA_035305395.1 Taishania sp.
CAAAACTTCCTTACGGTCTTTATCTGAGAATGTTGAGTCTAAGTGTCGGATTTTGTATCCCCTTTTCTTGAATGTTTCTTCAACACGAATAGATGTTTCAATACCAGGGTTGAAAATCAACGTTTTTGAACCAACGGCAATTTCTTCGTAAGCAAACAACAACTTCTCTTGCATGAAGTAGTTACCATATACCACATCCGAACTGCTAACCGTAAAGTCGCCGTTTGTACCGATTTTCAATCCGTGCAAGTTGACATCGTAAGTATATGTTTCTGCATTCGCAAGGAATTGTCCTTCAATCAATGACGCGATGCTTTCACCAACTAACAATTTATTGTAATTGTCGTTTAGAGGTAAGACACGGTTACTACTCAATGGTGTTGCCGTCACACCAAGGATATTTCCTCCTTGATAGAATTGGAATATTTTTCTAAAACTGTTGTAGTGTGCTTCATCGACGATTACCAAACCTACATTTTCGATAAAATTTTCGTCCTCTTGCAAACGGTTGTTCAATGTTTCAACCATGGCAATGAAGCAAGAATATTCATTTTGATCAGGAATTGCCTTAACCTCAGAATTGATAATTTTGTTGTTTACTCCAATAGCAGACAATTGCTTTGAAGTTTGTTGCGAAAGTTCTATTCTGTGTGTAAGAATCAATACCTTTCTATCCCAAAGCTCAATGTATTTTTTAGCAATTTCAGAGAAAATTACTGTTTTACCTCCTCCAGTTGGTAATTGATAAAGTAAGTTAAAGTTTGCTCCATTGCTCTTCAATTCTTCGATAATCGTATTGACGGTATCTTGTTGAAATGGGTATAATTTTTTTGCTGTTTCTAAATCAGTATCGATCATCTCTCTTCTAAAAATGGGGTACAAAATTACCGCCTTTATTCTGATTTAGCAAATTATTATCGATAGATTAAGCATTTATTTTTTAAACGGTGATTTTATTGACTAAATGGTTAAAACAATTATGCCAAAATTCCGTTTTTAAAGAAAAATAAACTCATCTTTGTAGTCAAATAATGATATGAAGTATTTAATATCTTTCGTTTTTCTAGTTAGTTTATCTTTTGTTCACGGACAAATGGCAAAAGAAAAGGTTCCAGTATATTTTGGTTTACAGGCAAAACCAATTTTTCCAGGTGTTTTTATTGGAACCACTACAATGGATAGTAACCTAGATGGATTTAATACCAGATTGCAACAACGTGTTGGATATTCATTTGGAGCTGTTGTGCGTGTTGGTTTAACAAAGTTAATCGCACTTGAAACAGGTATTAACCTCAATGAACGAAAATATCAGATTAACTCCTCAGTTCCAGACTCCAATTTATATGTGGAGTCAAAATTGGCTTATGTGACGTACGATATACCGGTAAGTGCCCTATTTTATATTCGATTGGCTGAAAAGTTCTATATGAATGTTTCGGTTGGAGCTGCTCTTTCGTATAACCCGACTGTGGTTGGAAAAAAAATAGAACCTTCAAGTTATCATGAGTTCAACCAAATTGCGTTAGGAAGAAAAGTAATGGGGGAGGCACTAGGAAATATTGGGTTCGAATACCGAACAGAAAAATCAGGTACTTTCTATTTAGGTGCAACGGCTCGCGTTCCTTTTGGTCCTTTGTTTTATTTGAAATCGCGCTATAAATACCAAGGGTTTAATATCACAACTGACGCTGAAACGAGTGGGCGAGTTGATGGTTCGTTTATCTCTTTAGAATTGAAATATTTCTTCCCGTTGATTAAAAGTAAGGGGAGCCCAATTAAAACACCAATTGAATAATGAATACTCCAATTGAACAGTTGATCAAACAGTTCAACATGATTCCTCATCCTGAAGGTGGTTTTTTCGTTGAAACGTATCGTTCAGAATTATTGGTAGCGGATTCTCAAAAATGTTTGGCAACGGTGATTTACTTTTTGTTGCCTTCGGGAAAGAAATCTAGTTGGCATCGTATTACAACAGATGAATTTTGGTTTTATCATGGTGGAAGTCCAATCATTGTACATGAAATTACACCTGATGGGGCATACAAAAATACTGTTGTAGGGATGGATGTTTCAAAAGGACAACAACCACAGTATTTAGTTCCTGGTGGGGCTATTTTTGGTGCATCAGTTTTGGAAGAAAACAATTATTCGCTTGTTTCTTGCGTGGTAACTCCTGGATTTGATTTTGAAGATTTTGAACTATTCAAAAAGGAAGAACTCGTTGAACAGTTCCCCCAATTAGTAACTGAAATTGAGCAATTATTTTAAATAAGTAATTTGCTGGTGTACAAACTCTCCTGTTTGAGTTTGTAGCTTAACGATATAATTTCCGTTTTCAAGATTTTCCAAATTGATTTGTTTCAAATTGTTACCTTGGATTGTTTGAATCAATCGACCTTGTAAATCTGTTACTTCAACTAAGTTGATATCCAATTCGGTATCAAATTGAATCAATCCATTTGTTGGATTTGGATAGATCACTTTTTGGTTGTTTTCAAGTTTTGCAATACTTAATTCAGCTGTGTAATTATTGAAAAAACGCCATATCTCTTTCGAAGCGTTGAAGTCTTGACAGGTATTTCCATTCACTCCTAAGTGAATTGCTCCAGGCCATGTATGCCCGCCTCCAATCACTTTGAACAATTCTACCGTGTTTCCCGAAGCACTACCATTGTACAGCCATCTTTCAGCTGTAGCTCCGTCAGAAGTATTTGTGTTTGGAATCGCATAGATGTTCGGAGTTGCATTACATCCATTTCTATTTGCCCAAAAAGCCACAACGTCCTCTACTGCTTTCGACGTAGTATTTCCTGTATAAGAAACAACATTATCAGCGGTTCCGTGAATGTGAATAATCGGTTTTGCACTCAACGAATTACAGTTGATATACATTGGTAGCGACATGGATCCAGTAACGCAACCGATTTTAGCGATTTTAGTACTTTCACATGCCATCAAGTAGCTCATATAGCCGCCATTCGACATGCCTGTACAATAAATTTTATTTTGATTGATGTTGTACTCATTTGAAAAATGATCAATTAGCGCTTCTAAAAATCCTTTATCGTCAACAGTTTCTCCATATATTCCAAAGTTCCAAAATCGTTGATTGGTAGTTGATTGAATCGTTCCGTCTGGATAAACTGTGATAAAATTTGCAGTATCCGCTATTTCATGAAATTTGGTATATGCTGCTTGTTGACTTGCATTTGAGGTGTAACCATGTAGATTTAGAACCAAAGGAACCGAAGTATTTGAATTGTAGATTGCAGGAACATAGTACTGAAATGTTCGTGTAATTCCTCCATGCTGAATAGAACCACTGACCAAATTTTGTGAGTTTACGGTGAGTCCAATGAGCAGAGATACGATAAAAGAAAGAGAACCTATTGTTTTCATAAGTGTTTAATTTTCAACGAAATTAATAAAATAACTGATTTACCGGAGAATAAAATCCACACGCATGTTAGTCAATTGATCTTCACGTGTCTTTTCAGGATTTGCTATTGGCATGGAATTCCGCATTCCTACGACGGTCATTTGTTCCTTTTTTACTCCAAACTGCAATAAGTATTTTTCCACCGATTTTGCACGTTGCACAGCTAAAGCATTTTTGTTGACACAGCAGACATGTCCACGTATTGTCAAATGTAAATTTGGAGATTTTTTAAGTGTATCGGCCAAGCGATAGAGCAGGGGAATGTACTCAGGACGAAGTTCCGCAGAGGCATCATCAAACTGCAACCTCAGTTTATTAAAATCAATTGGTTTCAAATGGCTTTGTCCAAAAGAAACATGGAGGCAACAAAACAGTAATATGGTTTGTATCAACTTCATCGATTCGAATTTAATAAAAAAAGAGATAACAAGGTACAATCACAGAACCCGTATCTATTTTCATGCCATAGTTGCTTTGTGGGAGTAGTAGCGTTTTGTAATCAAAGTTGGAATTCAATTGTCATATTCGATTATCGTTGTTGTTTAACGAGATTCTCACTCCCTGAAAACGCTTCGCTAGTTGCTCTACTTTTTTTTGCGATGAAAAAAAGTAGTAATCATCATCTTTAATTCTATAAAAACCAACACTCCAAATTTCAGCTTTTCTGGTCTCTCCATCCTTGAAAAATAATCAAAACAAAAAAGGGATTGCGCAATGCAATCCCTTTGTATAGCAACCAAATATACTTTTACTTGTCAATGGAACCTGTTACACGTTTCATGAAGTCATTCAAAGCATCACGCTGTGATTTATTGTTTACCTTCATGTCGGCAGCAACCTCAAGAGCTCCAGAGAAATTGGATAACAATTCTCCGATTACATCCAATTCTTCATCCTTAATTCCTGGTGCATCAATTAAATACTCCAAAGTTTCCATTGTTTCATTGACGTAATCTTCATCGTTCTCTTCGATGAAAGCTACCATGTGTTTAATGATTGGCAACCGCATCTTTTACTTCTTGGATAATTTCTACTTTATTTCCTTGTGCTTGTTTCACTAACTTTCCATCTACAAAGCCAGCGAAAGTAGGCAAGTTTGTAACATCAGCAAATTGTCTAGAATTTGGCAATTTCTCTGCATCTATATAAAAGAATTCAATCTCTGGATTCTCTTCTGCCATGCGTTTGAATTTTGGTTTTGTGATTTTGCAATTTCCGCACCAAGATGCTCCATATTGAACCATCACTTTTTTAGTACTGTTCAATACTTGCTCTAATGTATCTTCCGTTAACTCTGTAAACATGACTCTTAGTGTTTTGCTAAATATTCTGCTGTAGAATTTCTATCAGCTTTCATTGCTTCTTTACCTTCTTCCCAGTTTGCTGGACAAACTTCTCCGTGTGTTTGAACGTGAGCGTATGCATCAACCAAACGCAAGTACTCAGCAACGTTTCTTCCTAATGGCATGTGGTTAATTGACTCGTG
>DATGOZ010000176.1:0-4158 GCA_035305395.1 Taishania sp.
ATCATTGGCGTGTGTGTATCGTGACATACATCAGTACAAATAGCAACATTTGGTTTAATTTTGCGAGAAATCATCTCTGCACCACGTAAACCAATTTCTTCTTGAACCGAATTCACAATGTATAATCCGAATGGTAATTTCGTTTTTGACTCTTTCAACAAACGAGCGACCTCTGCAATCATGAATCCACCAATTCTGTTGTCTAACGCGCGACCAACAAATCGATTTTCATTCATTATAAAAAATTCATCTTCGAAAGTTACCACACAACCAACGTGAATTCCCAACGCTTCAACCTCCTCTTTAGTTGAACAAGCAACATCCAAGAAAATATTCTTCAAACTTGGTGCCTCATCCTTGGTGTGACGTGTGTGAATTGCAGGCCATCCGAAAATTCCTTTCACAATTCCTTTATCTGTATGGATATTTACACGTTTTGAAGGAGCAATCATGTGATCCGAACCGCCATTTCTTTTTAAATAAATGAACCCTTCATTTGTGATATAGTGTACGAACCAAGAAATTTCATCTGCGTGTGCTTCAATCACAACACGGTATTCTGCCTCTGGGTTAATAACTCCAACCACAGTTCCATAATTGTCTGTAAAATATGTATCGATATATGGACGAATATAATCTAACCATAATTTTTGTCCTTCTGATTCAAAACCTGTTGGACTAGCATTGTTTAAATAGTTTTCTAGAAACTTCAACGCATCTTTTTTTATCGTGTATTTCATAACGTTTTCTGTTTATTACAAAAGTAAAAAGTTAATCCACCACTTATTAATTATTACAAATTTAATTTCATCAATCCTCGTAATATATCAACAAATGAATGTATTTTTGCTTTATGATTTTGGTTACAGGAGGTACAGGCTTATTAGGTAGTCATTTGCTTTATGAATTAATGAAGGATGACACACGAAAAGTTCGTGCGCTATATCGAGATCATTCGCGTATTACCAAAGTAAAATCCATTTTTGATTATTATTCTAAAGGAGTTCCGCACCGATTTGACGATATTGAGTGGGTGCAAGGTGATGTTTTGGACTTATTTAGTTTAGAAGAAGCTTTGGATGGCATCAATATGGTTTATCATTGTGCTGCAATGGTATCTTTCCATAAGCGTGATTTCAAGAAGATGGTGCAAATCAATCGACTTGGAACAGCAAATATGGTCAACATGTCTTTGAAAGTCGGGGTAAAAAAGTTTGGTTTTGTTAGTTCAACAGCTGCTTTAGGTGGGAAAGAAAACGTTCCTGTTACTGAATCCGACAAGTGGCAGATAACTCCAACTACGAGTGGTTATTCCATCAGTAAATTCAATTCAGAGAGAGAAGTCTGGCGTGCATGTGAAGAGGGAATGGATGTTGTCATCATCAATCCGTGTCTGATTTTTGGAGCAGGAGATTATGATGAGAGTTCACTTTCCATTTTTAGAACCGTCTCCAAGGGATTAAAAATTTATTCACCTGGCAGTAATGCCTATGTTGATGCACGAGATGTTGCAACTTGCTTTGTTCGATTGATGAATAGTGAAGTTAAAAACGAACAATTCTTAGTCGTAGCTCACAACCTTACTTTTAAATCTTCTCTGATTGCTATTGCTAATAAAATGGGTGTAAAACAACCTTCATTTTGTCCACCCAAATGGATGGCACTTTTCATTGCAAAATGTCTCGAATTTTTCAGTGGATTATTGAAGAGAAGATCAACAATTTCTGTCGATAGTGCTCGATCAGCTTATTCAAAAATGTCCTACTCCAACGAAAAACTATTGAAAACAATCAATCATCAATTTTATTCATTTGATGAGACAATTGAGAATGTAATCACATTCCACAAACTTCACAACTAACAAATTTTACAAAAGCAAAAAAAGCCAAGTAAAACTACTTGACTTCTTTTGTTCGTTGTTGTTTATGCTAATTATACTTCTTTCAATTCAGCTTTGCCTACTTAGCACAAGTGGCTTCGCCCAATGCACTCAGATCACCCTGAGCACATTTCACAGGCGTCTGGATTATCCAAAGAACATGCGATTGCAGCTTGTTGTTCTTCGATAGTTGTTGTTTTAACTTCTTGAACAACATTTTTATCAATTGTAAACTTGATAGCATCCGTTGCAGCCTTCGTACGTAAGTAATACATACCTGTTTTCAATCCTTTTTCCCAGCCATAGAAGTGCATAGATGTCAATTTACCAAAGTTCGCATTTTCCATGAAAATGTTTAACGATTGTGACTGACAAATATATGCTCCACGATCAGCAGCTTGGTCAATGATTGCTTTTTGAGAAATTTCCCATGCAGTTTTATATAAATCTTTCAGACGTTGAGGAATTTCGTTGATGTTTTGGATAGAACCATTTGACGCCATGATTTTTTGACGCATCTCTTTGTTCCATAATCCTTCTTTCACCAAATCCTTCAATAAGTGTTTATTCACAATGATAAACTCTCCTGAAAGTACACGACGTGTGTAGATATTAGAAGTATAAGGCTCAAAACACTCATTGTTACCCAAAATTTGCGCTGTTGAAGCCGTAGGCATTGGAGCTAACAACAATGAGTTGCGAATTCCGTGCTTTTTAACCTCTTCTTTCAATACATCCCATTCCCAACGGTTTGTAGGAGTCACACCCCACATATCGAATTGGAAAATACCTTTTGATGCAGGAGATCCAGCAAATGTTTCGTATGGTCCTTCTTTAATCGCTAAATCTTTAGAAGCTGTCATTGCCGCGTAATAGATTGTTTCAAAAATCTCACGGTTCAACGCTCTCGCTTCTTGAGATTCGAACGGATATCCTAGCATGATGAATGCGTCAGCCAAACCTTGTACACCCAACCCGATTGGACGGTGACGCATGTTTGATCTTCTTGCTTCTTCTACTGGATAGTAGTTCTCATCAATAATTTTGTTTAAGTTTAACGTAGCTTGGTAAGTTACTTCAAACAATTTATTGTGATCAAACGTACCTTCTTCTGTAACAAATTTTGGTAATGCCAAAGAAGCTAAGTTACACACTGCGATTTCATCTGGTGCAGTGTACTCAATAATCTCTGTACACAAGTTAGAAGACTTAATTACACCTATGTTTTGTTGGTTTGACTTAGAGTTTGCAGCGTCTTTGTACAACATATATGGTGTACCAGTTTCGATTTGAGATTCCAAAATCTTGAACCACAAATCTTGTGCTTTGATTGTCTTTCTTCCTTTTCCTTCAGCCTCGTATTTTGTATACAATGCTTCAAATTCAGCACTGTGTGTTTCAGAAAGTCCAGGACACTCATGAGGACACATCAACGTCCAATCACCGTTTTCTTTCACACGCTTCATGAATAAATCTGGAATCCACAATGCGTAGAACAAGTCACGTGCACGTTGCTCTTCCTTTCCGTGGTTTTTCTTCAAATCCAAGAAATCAAAAACATCAGCATGCCAAGGTTCAATATACATTGCGAAAGAACCTTTACGTTTTCCTCCACCTTGATCAACGTAACGAGCTGTATCGTTGAAAACACGCAACATTGGCACAATTCCATTTGATGTTCCGTTTGTTCCCTTGATGTAAGAACCTGTTGCACGAATATCGTGAATAGCTAATCCTATACCACCTGCAGATTGTGAAATCTTCGCACATGATTTCAATGTTTCGTAGATTCCATCAATACTATCTTCTTTCATTGTCAACAAGAAGCAAGAAGACATTTGTGGTTTTGGAGTACCTGAATTGAACAATGTTGGAGTTGCATGTGTGAACCAACCTTCAGACATCATATTGTATGTCTTGATAGCAGATTGAATATCATGTTTATGAATACCAACAGCTACACGCATCAACATTTGTTGAGGTCTTTCAACTATGCGTCCATCCAAACGCAACAAGTAAGATCTTGTCAATGTTTTAAATCCAAAATAATCATATCTAAAGTCGCGATCATAAATGATGCTTGAATCCAATACCTCACGATTTTCCATGATTACATTGTACACATCCTCTGCAATTAGAGAGGCATTTTGACCTGTTTTTGGATCAATATATTTGTACAAATCCTCGATTACATCAGAGAATGACTTTTTAGTTTCTTTGTGCAAGTTAGACACAGCAATTCTTGATGCTAGCAAAGCATAATCAGGATGGTCAATTGT
>DATGOZ010000177.1:0-3278 GCA_035305395.1 Taishania sp.
TGAAAAAAATCCAACTAAAAATTAATAAGCAGCAATGTAACTTTTTTTGATACATCAGAAATTCAAATCCTTCATTTATTCTGCTGTATCAGTTTGGTTTTTTGATTGATTTGCTGACTTTTCTAAGTCTTTATCAAACAAATACATACCTCCTTTATCGTTTCCGATTAATTTGATTTTATCCAAGATACTACGTGCCAATGCTTCCTCTTCCAATTGTTCAGAAACGTACCATTGAATGAAATTATGTGTTGTATAATCTCTTTCGTCTAAACACAGTCCAACTAAATCATTGATACTTGCAGTAACAGATATTTCGTGTTCCAACAAACGTGTAAAGATATCCTCTAAATTTTTGAAATCCATTGGAGGTTTTACTACTGAAGGAATTTCAGCTTTTCCACCTCTTTCGTTAACGAATTTTACTAATTTAAGCATGTGAAAACGTTCTTCGTCAGAATGTGTGTACATGAATTGAGCTGTACCGTTCAATCCGTTATTTTCTGACCAAGAAGCCATTGCTAAATAAAATTGTGATGCGAACGCTTCTTTTTCTATTTGTGAGTTTAATGCTTTTTCAACTTTTGGATTCATATTTTTCTATTTATACTTCAAAGATAAGAAGTTATTCGAAAATTTAACAGTACGATTCTTATTTATATAGAATCAAAAAAGCCTTTCGTTTTCGAAAGGCCGTTTCATTTTCTTGAGTAGTTTGATTATAAACGAGTCACAACACCGCTGTATTCTTTTTGTTCATTCGGTTCTGGTGTAACTAAGACTACTTTCCAAACGAACGATTTATTTGTATCAACGAGTTGTTTAGTATTTTTGTCGTAACCATCCCAACCTTCGCGACTTTCAGTTTCAAAAATGACAGTTCCAGAGTGTGGATCGATAATATACATTTTGAAATCTGTGTTTCTGATTGTTAAGGCGTAAGGGATGAATTTATTTTTTCTGCTATCAGTGCTATTTGGAACAAAGGCAGTTGGCGCCATCAAATTGTAATCTTCTTCGATAAATACCGATTTTGATGTAGAAGAAACGCAACCGTTACTATTTTTCTGAGTCAATGTAACATTGTAATTTCCTCTTTTATAAAAGTGTGCAACAGCGGTTTCACCAACTTGATTTTTATTATTTTCTATTGTCCATTCCAAATTTCCATCGTTTGTCAATGCTTCCAATACAGTTGTTGGAATACCATTTTCATATTTTGATTCTGTATTAACTTGGAAATCAACCTTAGGTATTTCTTTTACAATAAAAGTAGTTGACGTTTTTGTTTTGGGTGAAACAAAGGTGTACGTTCCTGCTTCAGTCAAATGAATGTTAGCTGATTTATGCGCTTGAATTGTCTGTTGTTTTCCTGATGGAGAAACGATTGTTAATTCAGTATTGTTTTTATTTGCAAATGAAATGATTGTGTTTTCACACAAATTAGCATCCAATTCTGGGAAGATGAAAGCAATTTGTTCCACTTCCGGTTTAATTGGTTTATTATTTTCCGTAGGAATTACGGTAGTTGTTTCTCTTGGTTTAGAATCAGAAGCAGATCCATTTCCTGTTCCAACTTTTGAAATTGTATGTTCTTTTTCTACTTCAACAGTTTTATGAACTTCTTGATTCGATTTATTTCCTGTCTGTTGAACAGTCTGTGAAGTTGTCGTTGATGATGCAACATGCTCTTGCTTATTAGCAGTAATATTTGTAGTTTCTTTTGTTTGACTTCCTGCTTTTGATTCGTTTGATTCTACAATTTGATTTTCTTGGGCTAATTGTGTTGTAATTTTTTGTTTTTCAGAATTTTTGTAGTAGAATATTGCACCAACAATTGCGAGTGTCACAACTGCAGCACCGATGTATAGCATCGATTTACCAAAGAAACGTGTTGTAGTTTTTGGTTTAACTGGACTAACTAAATCCAATTTATTACTCAATACATTCCAAGCTTGTGGATTATAGGGTAATTCAAACTCGTCAAATGCACTTTTAAATTTTTCTTCCAAATTACTTTTCATTACTTCTGTATTTTGGCAAACTGTTGAGTTAGCATGTTTTTCAAATTCAGTTTAGCTTTTGCTAAGTTAGACTTTGAGGTACCCTCAGAAATTCCCAATTTTTCGGCAATTTCTTTGTGAGAGAAATTCTCAATAACATACAAGTTAAAAACCGTTCGATAGGCTGGAGATAGTTTTTGAATTGCTTCCAAAGCTTGGTCTCCTTTTAGCATCAAGTTTTGCAAATCTTCAGATTCTTCCATTGGGTCGTAGGTGTGGTTAACGAAATCTGTGTCGGAATCCGAAAGAATTGGATCTTTCTTTGATTTACGGATGTAATCAATCGCCGTGTTGGCAACAATTCTACGCGTCCATCCATCAAAAGAGCCTTTAAAATCGTATGCATCTAACTTTTCAAAGATCTTGATAAACCCGTTTTGCAACACTTCTTCAGCTGTATCGCGATCGGAAATGTATCTTAACGCAACAACAAGCAGTTTTCCATAATATAATTGAAAGAGTCGTTCTTGATAACGACGGTCATTCTTCAAACATCCCTCAATTACTTTCTGTAAATCCACTTGCTTTTCCAAGGTTATCAATTAAATGACGAACAAACGATTCTTTAGTTGCCTAATATAGACTTATATTTTGTACGATTCTCATCTAAAAATAAAAAAATCTTAATTAAATGGTTTAAACTTAATCAAAGCGATACAATATCCAAAAACTTTACACTACCTTTGCCCCAAATTGAAAAAATAACGAAAATATATGGCGACGAATAGAACGTTTACGATGTTAAAACCTGATGCTATTGAGAATGGACATGCTGGAAAGATTCTTGATATGATCATCAGTGCAGGATTCCAAATCAAAGCAATGAAGTACACTCGTTTAACTGAGGAGCAGGCTAAGAAATTTTATGAAGTACATGCTGAACGTCCATTTTATGGAGAATTGGTTGAGTATATGACTTCGGGACCAATTATTGCTGCAATTTTGGAAAAAGAAAATGCAGTCGCTGATTTCCGTGCTTTAATTGGTGCTACAGATCCTGCAGAAGCTGCTGAAGGTACTATCCGTAAAAATTATGCAGAGTCTAAAGGACGTAATGCAGTTCATGGTTCAGATTCAGACGAAAATGCTGAGATTGAAGGAAAATTCCATTTCTCTCCATCTGAGATTTTCTAATTAGAATAAATCTTATTCGAAAGCCGGAAGTTTACTTTCGGCTTTTTTAGTGCAATAATTCTCCGATTTTTAAATCAAAAG
>DATGOZ010000178.1:0-2357 GCA_035305395.1 Taishania sp.
TGCAAGAGAAACATTATTTTCGTCAGCCCAAGCTTGAATCGTTGTAACAACACCAAAACCTGTTGCACGGTCACGACCTTCTAATCCACCAGAGTTAACAGGCTTACCTGTAACAACATGCATAAAAGAAGAGCGGATATCTGGATTCTTTTGTGACATGTATGTATCAGCCATCCACGCCATGATTTGCGCATTCGTATTCACATCTGGAGCAGGAATATCGTATTCAGGACCGATATTACTTCCCAAAGCATAGGTAAAACGACGTGTAATTCTTTCCAATTCAGATTGAGAATATAGTTTTGGATCCAATTGGATACCTCCCTTTCCTCCTCCATATGGCAACCCCGCCAAAGAGCATTTCCAAGTCATCCAAATAGCTAATGCACGAGCATCATCAATATCCACCGTCGGATGATAACGCAATCCTCCTTTGTATGGACCCAAGGCATTATTGTGTTGCACACGGTAACCAGTAAACACTTCTACACGACCATCATCCATTTTCACTGGAAAATGAACAACTATTTCATTGTTTGTCTGACTTAAAATTTTTCGAATGTTAGGTTCCAAATTCATTGCGTCCGCAGCTTTATTAAACTGTTGCATAACGCTTTCGTACATTCCAGCTTTACTCATAATTCATTTCCATTAGTTTCGCCCACATCGCTTCCAAATACGAACACAATGTGCGTTTGGTTAATTCAATTTTGCTTATACTTTCGACTACTAGCAATGCTAAAATTATTAAAATTTCTAAACGACAAATCAAAAACAAAGAAAATTCATTTGTTAAATTTCAATACTTCAACTGCTTAATTAAATTAAATTCAAAAAAATATAGAGTTCTAGCTAATTTTAAGTAAGTTGGTATTAGATTTGATAACCACATTAAAAAAAATCAAGATGAGAACATTATTTATCGCTTTTTCTGTATTAGCAATGACATTCGCATGTGGAACTACCAAAAAAACAAGTAGCTCTGATACAAGTGAATCTTCTACTACTTACCCTGTATATCCCAAAGATATCATCAAGGTAAAAGCACGTACTGGTCAGTTTGAAAAGGAATCTGATCCTTTAGTTAGCATTGATACAGTAGAAATTCGTGGCAACATCATGTATATAGATGTGACATACGGAGGAGGATGTGCAGAACATGAATTTGAATTGATTGGTAGTTTAGCCGTTGCTAAATCTATGCCTCCAATTCGCGCTATTCAATTAGTTCATAAAGCAAACGGAGATAAATGTCGTGCACTTAAACAGGTGAAATTAGAAATTAACATTGAGGATATTGCGTACATGCAAGAACCAGGAAGTGAAATCTACTTCACTTTAGAAGGATGGAACGACCGAATCTATTACAAGTATCAAGGCAAATAATTTAACCATGAATATACACAATCTTTTAAACAACGAAACCGTACGTGGAACACTTAGTAAGTTTGGTGTTTCAGAAGATAAGCAAGAGGCTGTTCTTAATCAAGCTTATGAATTAGTGAAATCAAAAGCATTAAGTAACCCTCAAGCCATTTCTAGCCTGATGTCATCAAAACCAAATTCGGCCGAAGACAACCAGTTTCAATCGCTCTTACAAAATGATTTTGTAAAAAGTTTGATTGCTAAAGTTGGTCTTTCAGACGATGTTGCTAAACAAGTTTCAGGAGCGTTACCCGAATTATTGAAGAATTTCGATTTGAGTATGGTTACTTCATTGATTGATTCTTTCACTAGTGGAGATTCAAAAAAATCATCCTCTAAAGGAAAAAGTTCTGGAGGAGGGTTTATGGATTTAATCAGTAATTTTTTGAAGAAAAAATAAAAAAGAATAGGGGAATCAATAGATTCCCCCTTGTATTACTTATCATCTCTCGTTGATTACGGAAATTTCGGAAACTTAGAGAAGTCCCTTGGACGTTTTTCCAAGAAAGCATTCCGTCCTTCAACAGCTTCTTCTGTTCCGTAAATTAATCGCGTTGCTTCACCAGCATAAACCTGCTGACCAACTAATCCATCGTCTATTAAGTTAAACGCAAATTTCGACATTTTAATCGCAGTAGGACTCTTAGTTAAAATTTCTTGAGCCCATTCATATGCCGTTTGTTCTAATTCATCATGTGGCACAACAGCATTCACCATTCCCATTTCAAATGCTTCTTGCGCCGAATAAGATTTTCCTAAAAAGAAGATTTCTCTTGCACGTTTTTGACCGACTTGTCTCGCCAAATAAGCAGATCCAAATCCACCGTCAACACTTGCAACATCAACATCTGTTTGCTTGAAAATTGCATGCTCTTTACTCGCCAACGTTAAGTCGCACACAACATGCAAACTGTGACCACCACCTACAGCCC
>DATGOZ010000179.1:0-5619 GCA_035305395.1 Taishania sp.
TTTTCGTAATATTGAGTTCAAGTGATTGCACAAACCGGTCACTTCAGTAAGAATTATGCAACAAATCTCGGGAATCGATCAAAAGACAAAAAAAATCCTGCCAGCAATTTTAGCAACCGCTATTTTCATGCAGATGTTGGATTCAACGATCCTCAATACTTCCCTACCATCAATAGCAAGAGATTTGAATGAATCACCGCTCGACATGCAAAATGCAATTATCAGTTATGTACTCACGATTGCCTTATTCATGCCTGTAAGTGGAATTTTAGCAGATAAGTTCGGTACCAAGAACATCTTCATGTTTTCATTGATTATTTTCAGCGTAGGTTCCATTTTTTGTGCTATATCAACCGATTTAACTCAGTTAATCATATCTCGTGTAATTCAAGGATTTGGAGCAAGTTTAATGACACCAGTTGGAAAATTGGCATTGATAAAAACCTTTCCAAAAAATGAGCTCCTCAAAGCGATGAATTATGCGATCATTCCAGCATTGATAGGTCCAGTTTTAGGTCCACTCGTTGGAGGCTATTTGGTTGATTACCTTTCTTGGCACTGGATTTTTCTCATCAACATTCCCATTGGATTGATTGGAATCATCTTGAGTGTGAAATACATGCCGAATTTCAAATCTCCCATTCTCCATTTCGACTTTAAAGGATTCTTGATTTTTGCAGCTGCTTCACTCCTACTTTCTATTGCTATGGAATCGTTTGGGAATTCTGTAAAAGTGACACCAGTACTCATCATTTTCATTCTTGGTTTTTTGATGTTGTATTTCTATTACCGACATGCAAAACGCGATTCGGATCCAATCTTCCCATTGAATTTGTTTCAAGTTAGAACATTTCGAGTTGGATTGATTGGAAACTTAGCCACTCGATTGGGAATTAGTTCTATTCCTTTATTAATTCCGATGATGATACAAATTGCTTACAACGAATCGGCTGTGGTATCTGGTTGGATTGTTGCTCCTATGGCTGTCACCGCTATGTTTGGGAAATCTGCTGTCATCAAATTACTCAACCGTTTTGGATATCGAAAAATTTTAATGACAAATACCTTGATAATTGGAATCCTCATTTGTTGTCTTGCAATTCCTACTATTCATCACTCAATCTATTGGTATGTTCCAATCATTTCAATTTTAGGATTTTTCAATTCAATACAATTCAC
Source organism: Taishania sp. (assembly GCA_035305395.1). Classification (GTDB taxonomy): domain Bacteria; phylum Bacteroidota; class Bacteroidia; order Flavobacteriales_D; family Crocinitomicaceae; genus Taishania. The sequence continues at coordinate 1,180 of DATGOZ010000179.1, forward strand.
ATCAATGAATTCTATTTCTATTGCAGATTTGCGAAACTATCAAACAAGCAGCGGCAATTCTTTGGTTTCTGTCAACCAACAGTTAGCAATTGGATTCGGAATTGCCTTCGGATTGGTTGTGCTCAAAATTTTCCAAGCACATGGTCAACTCATTCATCACGAATTACACAATTCTTTCAGATACACTTTTTTAGTTGTTGGAACTTTGACAATCTTTTCAAGTTTGGTATTCAGAAGAATTCATATTAAAGACGGAGATAATTTAAAATCTTAAATCATGGCAAAAAACAAAACAACCTAAACAAACGAGGATGTATTTTCTTATTTGAACACAAATGTAGCAGATCAGCAAAAACTACAAGATTCGTTGACTTTGATTGAATGGATGAAAGAAATAACAGGTTGTGAAGCAAGCATGTGGGGTCCGAGTATTATTGGTTTTGGAAACTATCATTACGTTTACGACAGTGGTCACTCTGGCGATGCTCCACTACTAGGATTTTCACCTCGCAAAGCTGCAATTTCGTTATACGTTTTTACAGGCGCTGCAGAACATGAGCATTTGATTGCTAACCTTGGGAAATTTAAGATGGGAAAAGCCTGCATCTACGTTAAGAAATTAACCGATATTGATGCCGAAGAGTTAAAAAAATTGATGAAATTCACGGTCGATTTTCTGAAGGAAAAATATGGTTGATTCGTTCATCTAGTTTTTCTTCCATTTATCAAGCTATTCAGCCTACTATCCTTTTTCCATCTGGCTTACGTTGTACTGAAATACATTTGATGTATGCAAACTAACAAAAAAATATATTGGATTGCCCAATTGGTTGGATGGGGAGGCTATTCTACCCTTATCTATCTATCTGCATATTTAGATAGACCATCTGAAATTACCTACAAGCTTTTATTTCAACTAGTCTTCATTACTTTTTTTAGTATTCTGTACACGCATCTCATGCGCTTATTCATGCTTCGAATGAAGTGGCTTGAGAAAAAACTTGTCGCACTGATTCCACGATTGATTCTCATTTCATTTACATGCAGTTTCTTCATCGAATATAGTATGAACACGTTTGAATACTTGTTCTTAGATCGCCACGATATTTTTCAAAACTACGGAAGAAGTATCATCAATATCTTAGCAATAACGATGCTTGTCATTTGTTGGAACGGGATTTATTTTACCTTCCATTTTTTCCAAAAGTCGCGTCAACAAGAGTTGGACAATGTGACCTTGGAGGCTGCAAAGAATGAAATTGAATTAAAAAACTTACGTTCACAGTTGAACCCACACTTTTTGTTCAACTCACTCAACTCTATACGCGCGCTGATTGATATGGAACCGTATAATGCGAAACAGGCAGTGACTACACTTTCAAATTTGTTGAGAAAATCACTTCTGTCAGGGAAAGAAAACTTGATTCTATTATCTGATGAGATTGAAATTGTATCAAATTATTTGGAACTGGAAAAAATTAGATTTGAAGAACGCTTGAACGTCAGTTGGCATATAGACGAAGAATTGAAATCATTTCCTATTCCTCCATTTATCATTCAAACATTAGTAGAAAATGCGATTAAACATGGTATTTCTAAACGAATCGAAGGTGGAAATATTGAAATAAGTACATTTTCATTCGAGAATGATGTGTATATTACGGTCGAAAATTCCGGTCAGCTAGGTACTTCTAGTGATACTGGAATTGGTATTTCGAACATCCATAGAAGATTAGCAATACAGTACAAAGGGAACGCATCTTTTAGTATTAAACAAGAAGGAGAAAATGTTTTAGCAACATTAAAATTTAGTTATGAGAACCATTAAAACAATGCTTGTTGAAGATGAGCGATTAGCTCGTGAAGAATTAAAGTCTATGTTGAGCCAGTTTCATGAATTGGAAATAATTGATGAGGCAAAAAATGGTGAGGAAGGACTTTTAAAAATTAGGAAACAAAAACCTGATTTAATTTTCTTGGATGTCAACATGCCTGGACTCTCTGGTTTTGAATTGTTAAAACAATTAGACGAAATTCCGCTCGTTGTCTTTGTCACTGCTTATGATGAATTTGCGATCAAAGCATTTGAAGTTGATGCACTCGATTACATCTTAAAGCCAATTGACCCTGTTAGATTACAAGAGACAATTAAAAAGATTGTAGCGCGTTTCAAGGAAGAAAATGAAACCAGCGAAGAGATCGAAATATCGACAAAGAAAACCCTTGGTCTAACCGACTCTGTTTTCATCAAAGATGGTGAAAAATGTTGGTTTGTCGAATTGTCCAATATTCGCATGTTGGAATCTGAAGGGAATTATGTTCGCATCTATTTCGACAACTTTAAACCTCTAATTCTTCGTTCATTAGGGAGTTTTGAAGAGCGCTTCGATCCAACGGTATTCTTCAGAGCAAATAGAAAGTATATCATCAACCTTAAATGGATTAAGAGCATTGAAAACTGGTTCAATGGTGGTTTGATGGTTGAATTGAAGTCTGGAGAAAAAGTTGAAATCTCACGTCGTCAAGCAATTCGGTTCAAAGAAGCTTGGGGATTATAATCCTTTTTTCGGCAACACGAAATATTTGTTCTTCAAGGCATCGTAATCGCTTGGAAAGTATTCTTTCAAAAGCGAAACATAGTAGTTGTATGCCTTGTGTTGAATAAACATTTCTTGCTTTTTGTATAAGCTTTTATCTTCAAAGACTCCGTCTGCATTACGCTTATAGATTCTCATCAACGAATCATTTTTCAGAATGCTAGAATCTTTTAACTCCAAGGGATATTTTACTGGTGCAATCTTGATGATATTTCCAGTGTGGACGTAATTGATATCATCGTATAATTTAGGCATCTGAATATCTCCCAATTCTCGTATGATTTGTGCTTCGATGTTTTTTGACATCTTCTTGGCATATTCATTGACTTTATCCTTGAAAAAATACATTACCCCGTCAATTGCAAAAGCTGACTTTGAGAAATTATCGCGATTAAACAAAAAGTCTGACAAGTGTTTTTGCCAATAAGTACTATCGTTGTAGCTTACAGGTAATTTCGTCACATAATCAATTGGATTATGGATCAAGAAACTCATACCAGGTTCACAAAAAAGTTGATTATACTCCTTCACAAAACTGTTATTTCCAATCATCGGATTAGCAAAAGCATAGACTTTGAACGTATTCTGTTTACTCAGCTCATTTGCTGGTAAATAATGCAAATAAGCTCTTGTCATTTGCGCAAGTGCTCCACCTTGTGAGTGACCTGTAATATAAAAATTATATATTCCCTTGTCGTTGAGCTTTTTAATTTGTTTGAGCAAATCGTCTTTGAGGTAGTAAAGAGCTAACATATATCCTGCATGCACGCGACTTTCCTCATTCGACGCAACTTTATATTTAAACGAATTTTGGTTCACAATAATTTCGCCCTTTCCAGCAATCATCGAAGCATACAAATTTTCTAACCAACTTGTTGTTTTGGATGTTGAACCACGAAAATGAATTACGCCATACTGCTTGTTGGCATAAATTTGAAACTTATTATCCATTCCTAAAGTCGATGAAGTATATTGCTTCCACAATCCTTGAGGCAAGATATCTGCATCCGAACCATATAAATCTATATATCCAAAACTATTACAGATTTGAATCATTTTTTTTGCCTCTTCAGCATCAAAACCACTCTTCAATTGAGCATATGAATGAGAGCATAAATAAATGAATACAAATAAAACTTTTAATCGCATGCTAATCGTTATTTGTCTGAAAGATAACAAAAATGAAGCCATAAAAAAAGACTCTGAATTAACAGAGTCGTTTTCCAGATAGTAGTCCCGTGGTTGGAAATCAAGCAATATTTTCAAGTAATTAAACTTTAATTGCTAGTGGGGTACCAATCTCATCCCAAATTGATTTGATCCTATTTTGATAACATCAATTTGTGTTATATACACACAAACCTATTGCTTTATGAAAAATAAAAAAATACCTACTTATAAGTATTTTTCATTGCCGAAATCAATTATAATAATACATTTGTATGATATTGAACAACTTGCACAAATAGATGAGCAAACTAAACTCTTCAAAAAAAAAGCTTCAAAAAGCTCAAGAAATTTGGAGAACTAACCTCGGTGGAGATCCAAAATACAGCGTTTACGACGAGGAAGAACTTGTAGGGAAACTACTTGATTTTTTCCACATAGGTCCCTATTATTATTTCATATTCAATTCAAAAACATTCAAAAATGAATTGGTAGGAAGTAGTTCATCTTTCAAAATATTGGAATATGATGTAAACGAGTTGACACTAGAAGTAATCATCGATAGAATACATCCAGAAGATTTACCTTACTTCTATGCTTTTGAAAAAGATGCTCAACGATTTTATAAAGAACTTCCTTCATCAAAACACTTCAAATATAAATTCAGTTACGATGT
>DATGOZ010000180.1:0-3728 GCA_035305395.1 Taishania sp.
AATCTTTGTTACAAATCCTTCCTTCTCCCCTCGTTTTAAAGGTTTATTGTATTGCATGCGATCCCAAATGCGATTGATTGCTTTCTTTAGGTTGATTTTGTGTTTTAATTCTTGATCCAATTGTTGTGATATATCTGGAAGTTTTTCATTCAACTTATTTTCAACCTTTTCCTTAATGTTGAATGGAATCCCCATAATCTTAATCACAGGTTCTTTTTTCCAAACGATTGATTTAAACTGACTTTTAAATCCAAGTTTGTAGTTTTCCAACAACTCAATGGGTGAACGTACCTCGATATCTATTTCAAAACTAATTGGGTTCTTCTCAAACAACTTCATCGTTGCTTGACCTATTTTCTTTAATACAACAATTTCAACCTTCAATGGTAATGCCACATGAATATGTTCTTCCCTTAAAGAAAGTTTGACATCTCCCAATCGAGTAACCTTAATTGCCATCGAATCTTTTTGATTCTCCATTGGAACAACGTGGTCAATCAAAACGTCACTGATTTTTTGATTAGCCAACAATTCCAAATCGTCAAGAGCGATAAAAACAGGAAAATTTAAATGCGAAATCTCTGGTTCATAAATCGTTGTCGATGTGTTTTTATGAAAAATAATTCGATCAAAGCGTTTATAAATGATTCGACCAACAATTGCCAGTAACACAAAAAAGAAAAACCAGAGAACATATTTCCGTTTCAATAAGTTAGTTTTAGTAGTATTAAAAATAAGTATGATTTTCGGAATTCAAAAAAAAATTACTGTACCCACATTAATTTTTCACGCTCAACTTTCATACGCATGAAGCCAAACAACACCGTTATCATGTTACCATTGATTTCTTCAACTGTACCCGCTTGTTTTGTTGAGATTAGTTTTACGGAAGATCCAACAACAATTTTCGCTTGTTGATATTCATCCTTTTCAACCACAACTTTTTTCTTCTTCGCAACAGTTGGTTTGGCAACGGCAGCTTTTAATTTGTCCTTTCTCGTTAGATTGTCAATCTTACTTTTTTCAAGAGCAAGGTATTTGCGAACATCTTCCAATACAACTTTATTTGCATCTTTCTTCTTAGAATTTGTGTTGTAAGCATTGATGAACTGCTCCATTTTTTTACCTAAGATTAACCATTTGTTATTCTTTTCGGTTAAATCTTGTTGCGTTTGAATTTTTCGCTCAAGATGTTTGCGTTTTTCCAAGAAATAATTTCTCGCTTCATCCGCAGCTTCTTGTGCTTCACGATGTTCTTGATTTAATTTCTCAAAGTAGTTTTTCTCTTTTTGTAATTCGCTCAACAAGTGATCCATTTTCACTTTTCGATCATCCAAACGTGATTTCGCTTCTTCAATGATGCGTTGCGGAATACCATTGATTTGTGCAACTTCGAAAGTAAATGAACTTCCTGGCTGACCTAAGTTAAACTTAAACAAGGGTTCCAAAGTTTCTGTATCGAACAACATACAACCGTTCAACGCATGTGGCAATTGATCTGCTTTTAGTTTGATATTAGAATAATGTGTCGTGATAACCGAAAAACACTCCTTTTTGTACAATTCTTCGAAAAACACTTCCGCCAAAGCTCCTCCCAAATCTGGATCAGAACCCGTTCCAAATTCGTCGAGCAACAACAAGGTTCTACGATTTGTAACTTTCAAAAAGTATTTCATTCGTTTCAAACGGTATGAATAAGTACTCAGCTCGTTATCAATCGACTGATTATCACCAATATCCGATAAAATCTGTTGAAAGAATGAAATTTTACTATTGGGATGTACCGGAATCAACAAGCCCGATTGCAACATGATTTGCAACAATCCAATTGTTTTGAGGGTAATACTTTTACCACCTGCATTCGGACCGGAAATCACCAACATGCGTGCTTTTTTATGCAACTGAATACGCTGTGGAATGGTTTCCTTCTTTAGCAATCGGTTGTTTTTCCATAAAATCGGATGAAATGCATCAATGAGTTCAACCTCCATGTGTTTCACAATTCCTGGAAGGTTACAGTTCAACTCCAATCCCAAACGCGTCTTCGCATAGATGAAGTCAATCTCAGTCAACACCGCTTGGTACTGTTCAATCAACGGCAAATGTTTGGCTATTTCAGCTGTCAGAACTTTCAGAATTCGATAGATTTCTTTACGTTCTTCATCAATTTGCAATTCGAGTTCGTTGTTCAGTTCAATATTCACTTGTGGCTCGATAAACACCAAACTTCCGGTTTTACTTGAACCAACAACATTTCCAGAAACTTGTCGCTTGTGCGAAGCCAAAACGGTCAACACACGACGGTCATTGTAATACGCTTCCTTTGTATCGCCCAAGATATTTTCGCGAAGCAATTTCTTCACTTCTCGATCAAAATTGCGGTTGATTTGTGTTCGAATGGACTTTATTTCGGTTCTGATTTCAGCCAACAAAGGAGAAGCATTATCCTTGATTTTCCAGGTTTTATCAAAAATCAATTCAATTTGCTCTATTATTTCCTTCGTGTATTCAACCTCCGAAAACAGTTGATACAACAAGGGATATTCCTCTTCTCGCTTATCAAAGAAATGAATCAATTGATTGCACAAATCCGATGCCTTGCTGATGCGATAAAATCCTTCTTGAGATAATACCGCATTCTTTATCGGTAGTAATTTCAATTCTTGATCGATTTCTTCAAATTCAATCATCGGAAAAACTTCTCCAGCACGTTTAATTGAAACAAGTTCGTTCAACTTCAACAATTCCTGTTCAACTGTCTGAAAATTATTACTTGGAGAAAGTTCACGAATTCGTCGTTGAGCCGTTGGTCCAACCGCATATTTTTCCAACCATCCTTTCACTGTAGGAAATTCCAAATCTATTAACGTCTGTTCATCAAATGCCGAATTCATACCGCAAATGTACGTATCAATTCAAAATAATTTTAGTTGAATAGTTTCTTTCATACAAATTCATCAACATTTCATTTTTTTCTACTTTTGTACCATGATTACATTCGACAATACAGAAATTGCTTTTGAAAGCAAATCTGACAAAGATTTAAACAGAGCTTACCAATTATTTAAGCTAATTGGGAACAGAAATTTGGTTAAAATCGGAAAGCCTTTGGCAAACTTTGCACTTAATGTTGGTCTGCCTGTAAAAGGTATTATTCGAAGCACAATTTTTGCACAGTTTTGTGGAGGTGAAACAATCAACGAATGTGATCAAACAATCAACAACTTGGGGAAATTCGGAATCGGAACGATTTTAGATTACTCCGTTGAAGGAAAAACAACTGACAAGGATTTCGAGGATACAACGAATGAAATCATTGCAACAATTTTAAAAGGTACAAACAATCCATACATTCCATTTGCAGTATTTAAAGTAACGGGTATTTCTCGTTTCGAATTACTTGAAAAAGCAAATGACGGAGTTGAAAAACTTACGGAAGCTGAATTGGCTGAATATAATCATTTATTGGAACGTGTTGATCGCATTTGTAAAACTGGTTTCGAGAAAGATGTTCCTGTTTTCATCGATGCTGAAGAAACGTGGATTCAAGATACCATTGACCGCATTGCTTACGACATGATGTTGAAATACAACAAAGAGAAGGCAATCGTCTATAATACAGTTCAAATTTACCGTCACGACCGTTTGGCTTATCTTCACAAGGAAATCGAAGCATCCAAACGTGATGGCATCAAATATGGAGTAAAACTTGTGCGTGGCGCATACAT
>DATGOZ010000181.1:0-3006 GCA_035305395.1 Taishania sp.
TTTTTTGTCATTAAAACTATTATCAAAGATGTATTGATAGGGTTTTATTAACAACAAATTATTAAGACCGTCTTTTCCTAAAAGCTTCATTTCTTTTTTAAATCTTTCGTCTGAAGAATATAATGTTGAATTTACTCTCAAGTTACCACTAATCCATAATTTATCTGTTGTACTTCCACTATTACCAATTCCAATGTTTCCATTATTTCTGATAAATAATAAATAATTTGCCGCATTAGATGTCGGCCACGGCTTCCAAAAATTCAAGCCTGCGACTGTGCACCCTGAGCAATACTCTAGTGCAAAAGCCCCATTGTTTGGGCTACCTGTTCCCTGACCAAAAGTTAAAGCTTTGTACCCAGTATAACCAATTTGAATAAATTCGTCATTTCTAATTTTGAACTGCCCTTGAGTTAAGCAATTAAACGCACCAAAAATGAAGAAAAATAAATAAAAGATAGTTGTTTTCATGTTTATTAAATAAAAATAAAAAAATAAATTTAATTTTCCAACATCTTTGAAAAAAATGACAAAAAATTAACATTATTAAAACTAAAGAAATATTTTTAAGACTACCAAAATTAAAATCTGAAATAAAAAATTGGATTTATTCATAAAAACTCAATATTGATTATCTTCGTGGGTTCAAAATGCTTGTGCATGTCAATTGAAGTAAAAAACTTATTCAAATTCTACGGTGAGCAGGCCGCAGTAAAAGATGTTTCATTCAAGGTTAATTCTGGTGAAATCGTTGGATTCTTAGGTCCTAACGGTGCCGGAAAATCGACAACTATGAAAATCATCACGGGCTTTATTCCGGCTAGTTCGGGAGAGGTAAAGGTATGCGGTATGCCCGTTGATGTTGACACATTGGAAACACGCAAAAAAATCGGGTATCTACCTGAACACAATCCATTGTATTTGGATATGTATGTGAAGGAGTACCTTGAATTTGTTGGTAACATTTACAAAGTAAAAAATGTTCGTCAGCGTGTTGAAGAAATGATTAAAGCTGTAGGGTTGGAAGTAGAACAATCTAAGAAAATTGGCATGTTATCCAAAGGATACAGACAACGTGTTGGTTTGGCTGCTGCTATCATTCACGATCCAGAAGTGTTGATTTTGGATGAACCAACATCTGGTTTGGATCCAAATCAATTGGTTGAAATCCGTGATTTGATTAAATCAATTGGTAAGAAAAAAACTGTTATGCTTTCAACGCATATCATGCAAGAAGTTGAAGCAATATGTGACCGCGTTGTGATTATCAATAAAGGTGAAATTGTTGCCGACGATAAGGCTTCAGTTCTACAACAAGCGTCTACTGTACAAACAGTTTATGTAGAATTTGAAGATAAAATCACGAAATCTCAACTTCAAAAAATACCACATGTTCGCAAAGTAGAACAAGTGAAGGAAGGTTGGTTATTAGAATCTGTTGATGCAGTTGATTTGAGAAGAATCATTTCCAAATATGCAGCAGATAACAACTGGTTGACATTAACCTTGAAAATAGAGGAAAAATCATTGGAAGAAGTATTTAAAGAACTGACTTCCAGTAAAAAATAAATAACAATAATTAAAATAAAAAATAAAATAACCATGGGTTTTAATGCTTGGCATAATGTTTCATTTGGAGAAAATGCTCCAGAAGTTGTAACAGGAATTATTGAAATTCCAAAAAACAGTAGAGCTAAATACGAATTAGATAAAGAAACTGGTATGATTATGTTGGATCGCGTTATCGCTTCTCCAATGTTTTACCCAGCCAACTATGGATTTATTCCACAAACTTACTGTGATGATAAAGATCCATTAGATATTTTGGTATTGTCTGACATCGAAATCGTACCAATGTGTTTGGTTGAAGCGAAAATCATCGGTGTTATGCAGATGATTGATGGTGGTGAAATGGATGATAAAATCATTGCTGTTGCAAAAGGTGACAAAAATTGGAACCACATCAATGACTTATCTGATTTAAACCCTCATGTGTTGGATGAAATCCGTGTTTTCTTTGAAGATTACAAGAAATTGGAAAAGAAATCTACAGAAGTAAAAGGATTTTTACCAAAAGCAGACGCTATCCGTATTTTCGAGCAAAGCGTAGTTGACTACAAAGAAAAATTTGCTGTTAAAGCTTAAGTTTAAAAAAACGTGAAGAATTTTATTGAAGAAGTAAGTTGGAGAGGAATGCTCCACGATGTGATGCCGGGAACAGAAGAACATTTGTTAGAACAAATGCGTTCTGCTTATGTTGGAATTGACCCAACAGCGGATTCTTTACACGTTGGTCACCTTGTTGGTGTAATGCTTTTGAAACATTTCCAAAATGCTGGTCACAAACCAATTGCTTTGATTGGAGGAGCAACGGGAATGATTGGTGACCCGTCTGGAAAATCAGATGAGCGCAATTTATTGGATGAAGAAACATTACGTCACAACCAAGCTTGTATTCGTGCGCAATTAGCGAAATTTTTGGATTTCGAATCAGATGCGCCGAACGCAGCAGAATTGGTTAACAACTACGATTGGATGAAAGAATTTTCTTTCTTAGAATTCATTCGTGACGTTGGAAAACACATCACTGTAAACTACATGATGGCTAAAGATTCTGTGAAAAAACGTTTGAATGGTGAAGCCAATGATGGAATGAGTTTTACAGAGTTCACTTATCAGTTGGTACAGGGTTATGACTTTTTACATTTGTACAAAGCAAAACAATGTACTTTGCAGATGGGAGGTTCTGACCAATGGGGTAATATCACAACGGGTACAGAGTTAATTCGTCGCAAGGAAGGAGGAAAAGCTTACGCATTGACTTGCCCGCTTATCACAAAAGCTGATGGTACAAAATTTGGTAAATCTGAAAGTGGGAATATTTGGTTAGATCCTGAAAAAACTAGTCCTTATGAGTTTTATCAATTTTGGTTAAACGCAAGTGATGTTGATGCTGAAAATTACATTAAAATCTTTACATTCAGAACAAAGGAAAATATAGAAGCA
>DATGOZ010000182.1:0-9233 GCA_035305395.1 Taishania sp.
TCTTACCACAACAAAATAAACAAAATGACAACATAACTAAACAAATTAAAATGTGATTTTTCATTTTCTATTAATTATCAACTACTAAAACATAACAAACGGAGAACGCTTCATCGTACAGCATTGGTTGGTTGTTACTTCATAACCCACCCCTTGCCCAGCCATAAAATTATTCGGGTCATCTGAGTGTCCCAATAACAAAAGATGACCTACTTCATGTGCCATTATTGTTGGATTATTATTTATGCCTGCATCTACTCTGCACCAACTATCGCCAGGGAATGCACACCCCTCTATGTTTACGGTAGGGTCAGGGTCTGTAATATCATCAACGAAAAAGACTGTTATCTGGTTACAACAACTACACGCATTTTGGGTAAACCATAAATGCCACATTGAAAAAAGTCCACCAAAACCACAGCCTGTGCTTGCCAAGTATTCTGGTTTGACAATGTATTCTATTCCGTCAACTTCAACATCAATGTAACACTGATTGTAAATTTTCGTCATAGTTTCTATACTTTTATCGCTAGCATCCTTATTAACTTTTGTATTTCCATCCTTATCTGTGAGAACTTTTATACAGATTCTTATTTTCTGTTGCGGAAACATTCCTATCAAACAAAATAAATAAGCAACCCAATTGACAGTCAGATTAATGGTGATACAAATCCAACGTATGATATAAGAAACCAAGGAAAGTACATAAGTAATAAGAGTAATGATTGTCTGTATAACTGTATTACAAATGTAATCCCACACAGTTTGTAATGTTGTTACTAGCCTTACAACCCACTGACATAATCTGTTAAAAGGCCACGGCAACCAACCGCAAACTTGAGTCATTACCTGAATAACAACCTGAACCACTGAACTTACCCAATTACAAACAGTAGCTATGATTTGCTGAATAACAGGTATAACATACTGAATTAGTATAACAAGCGGCATTAAAATAGAGTAGCAAATAATCATAAATAGTATTTTATAAATCTCATTTACAAATATATATAATAAAATTTATTAAATTGCAACAAAAAAATATGGCGTGTAATTCGTGTGGAAAAAATCTTAATGAAAAATTAGGAAAGTGTAATACTTGTATGATAATGTCGTTATTTTCTACAATATTATTTTTGGCATTGTACCTTACAAGTAATGTGATTTTTGGAGAAAGCTTTATTGGTAAGTATATAAAGCCAATATTTCTGTTTTTTTCAATTTTAATGGGCTTGCTTTTTACAGCCCATATATTGGCTTATTTAAGAAACAAATTTCCAAAAAAGTGATTATAGTGGTTTTGAAAGCACCTTTAATAAGTTATTCAATTAACCAAATTCAGATTTCGACGAGAAAACCCACGCGAAAAAAGAAAATTATTTTTTAAAGTGCGGAGGGAAGAAAAGAATAAATTGAGCGTTGGCGTGCAGTGGAAAAATTGCAAATAAAATCTTTTTGCTAAATTCCGCAGGATTGCAAAAAATTTTATTGCAATGTGCGTGAGCCGTGTGGCTATTTATACATAGTGTCTAATTATAGGACAAATAAGGCGGAGTCGATTCATGAGAACCATTGAAAACAGACAACCCTCGAATAAAATGACCGCTGAAAAAAAAGTGCGGTAGGTTCGTGCGAAATTCTATTTAGGCATCGCCCGAAGTGCAAACGGAGACATAATATACATTATAGCTGACAAAATAGCGTTGGAAATTGTGCAGTTGTATTTTGTCTTATAATAAATATTATGTTAAATAGAGTATTCGTGAAGCTGTTAAATTGGAATAAATTTTGTAAATCACTTTTTACTTCTCCATTCCCTTTGTTTCATTAAATTTGTACAAAAAACGCATACATTGAAGAAACTATCGCTTTTTAGTATTCGCTCATTTATTGGTCCGTTTATTATCACGTTTGCCATATCGATGTTCATATTGATTATGCAATTCTTTTGGAAGTACATCGATGATTTGATGGGCAAAGGAATTGAAACAATATACATTCTAGAATTGTTATTCTATGTTTCTGCGAGTTTAATTCCGTTGGCTTTACCATTAGCGATGTTATTATCTTCAATTATGACGATGGGAAATTTGGCTGAAAATAACGAACTTACTGCGTTAAAATCTAGCGGATTATCCCTCTATCGTATCTTGCGGCCATTAAGTGTTGTTGTACTTATCATCGCTACATGTACGTTTTTATTTGCGAATTATGTCATTCCAGTTGCCAATTATAAATGGCATTCACTGATTTATGATTTTCAAAATACTAAAATCGCATCTATAATCGTTCCTGGTGTTTATACAAAGGAAATAGATGGATATGCAATCAAAGCATTGAAAAAAAATCAGGATGGATCTTTTGAGAAATTGACAATCCACGATAAAACGCGTCAAAATGAGCTAAAAACGGTTAAAGCTGAAAAGGCTGTTTTATATAAATCTGAAAATGGAAAACATCTCTTTTTTAATTTAAAAAATGGTATAATTATCGAAGAATTGAACACCGTCCCTCCTATTTTTGATACTGATGGAAATCGCGTGATGAATGCTTCGATGTATCGAGAAACAAGGAGATCGACTTTTGAACAAGCTACTTACAAGGTTGATTTGGTAGGTTTTACAATGAATCGTGGAGACGATGAAAGTTTTAAGGACGATTTTGAAATGTTGACGGTATTTCAATTACATGATGCACTAGATTCGGTCAGAAAAAAACACAAAAAATATTTGATTGATTTTGGGAAATCAAATTTGAATACACACGAATATTATCAAGGTCTCAATTATAAGCAGTTGGTTGATTCACTTGCAATTTCAAGTAATGATACGATTTCAACTCCTATTTTATTTCATTCGTTAACAAATGAAGAAAAGAAATCGAGCTATATTAATGCAATGCAGAAAATTGATTCACGTATCGCAAGTCTTGAATCTCAAATTGTTTTCATGGATGGGAATCATCGCAACATGAATAAATATTGGATTGAATTTCACCGAAAATTTGCTCTCACCTACGCAATTATTGTATTATTCTTTGTTGGGGCTCCACTTGGAGCAATTATTCGCAAGGGTGGATTTGGTGCTCCTGTTGTAATTGCAGCATTGTTATTTATGCTATATTTTGTTCTCAATACGATTGGAGAAAGCTTGGTTGAAACTGAAGCTGTTACACCATTTTTTGGAATGTGGTTCCCTTCTATTATCCTCACTCCTATTGCCATTTTGTTGATGTATGCAGCAGCTAATGATTCACCTGTTTTTGATCGTGATACTTGGATATCTTTCTTCCGTTCGATGTTTTTTCGTCGCAAACCAAAGAAATTGACCTCCTAATAATCCGATTTATATTATTTTTAGGCCACAAATTAACAAACATGGAACTAATTGGCGATTTGAATGTACATATTGACTGTCGATTTTTTAAGGGTGACTTACCTTGTCAACCTCATAAAAAATATGGATATCACTGTGCCAATTGTCCTGCTTACGAGCCAATTAAAACTCGTATATTAATCGTGAAACTTGGTGCTATTGGAGATGTAATTCGTACCACTCCACTATTGCGTCGCATTCGCCAAGAATATCCTAATGCGAAAGTTACTTGGTTGACGCATACTCCTTCGATTTTGCCGCGTACTGAGATTGAGGAAATATTGAAATACGATTTTCAATCGGTGATGTATGTGCAACAATCTGAATTTGATATTCTCTTTAACCTCGATAAAGACAAAGATTCTTGTGCGCTTGCTACAACAATCAAAGCAAAACAAAAATTTGGTTACACGTTGAAAGATGGTGTTGCTTTCCCAATGAATGAATTGGCGCATCACAAATATTCAACTGGTTTATTTGATGATGTAAGTAAAGCAAATCAAAAGTCGTATGTACAAGAAATCTTCGAAATGGTTGGATGGGAATTTAACGGAGAAGAATATGTATTCGACAACCATGAAGATAAGGGGTACCAGTGGAATTTAGACCGTTCTAAGAAATTAGTTGGACTAAATACTGGATGTGGAGATCGTTGGACAACGCGTTTGTGGCCAGAAGAAAAATGGATTGAGCTAATCAATTTATTGAAAGCAAATGGCTTTGAACCTGTTTTGCTTGGTGGTGAGCAGGAACACGAAAAGAACCAACGTTTGAGTCAAGCTGCTGGAGCAACATATTTGGGGTACTTCAGTTTGCCTGAATTTATCAATTTGATTTATCAAATGGATATCGTAGTGACTCAGGTTACGATGGCAATGCATATTACTGTTGCACTTCAGAAGAAAATGATTCTGATGAACAACATTTTCAATCCATATGAATTTGAATTGTATAATCGGGGTGTTATTGTTTCACCAAGTAAACCTTGTGAATGTTATTTTGCTGGAACATGTAAGCATGGTGTCTCGTGTATGAAGTATCTTGAACCATCAACTATTTTGGGTGAAATTCAAACGCAATTACTTGGATGAGAGTTTTACAGTTAACATACCGCGTGCCATTTCCTCCAACGGATGGTGGCGCAATCGGAATTTACAACATTACCAAAGGTTTGTCTGAAAATGGTTGTACTATTGATTTGGTAGCAATCAATACGCCAAAGCATGCGCAGCCAAAAGATGCAATGAAACAGGTGGTAAACAAACAAGTTGATGTTTTTGTTGATACTTCAATTTCTTTATTCAAATTATTGGGAAGTGTACTTTTTAGAAAGACACCATACAACGTTGAACGTTTTATTTCCAAGGATGTTGAAGAAACGCTTATTGACTTGTTGCAAGAAAATACTTACGATTTTATTCAAGTTGAAGGAGCGTTTGTTGCACATTACATCACCGTTATCAAGCAACATTGCACTGCTCCTATTCTAGTTAGAACACATAATATTGAATATGTTATCTGGCAACGATTAGCGATCAATGAGAAGAATCCATTAAAACAGTGGTTTTACAAACACTTGGCTAAACGTTTAAAGCGATTTGAAACGACATACTACAATTTGGCAGATGGAATTGCCGCAATTACCCCTGAAGATCAACAACGATTGAACGAAATGGGGGTGCATAAACCAATTTCTGTTATTCCAGCTGGTGTCGATTTAAGTGCAAGTCAGGTTGAATTTTTAATTCAGCAAGAAGTGGATAGTGTTTTCATTATTAGTGCATTAGATTGGGAGCCAAATATAGAAGGTTTGAAATGGTTTTTAGATAATGTTTGGTCTGTTTTGATAACGAAAAAGCCTTCCATTCGTTTGCATATTGCAGGAAAATCTACTCCTGAATGGTTGAAAAACAGCAACATTCCACAGGCTACTATTCATGGCTTTGTGGATGATGCAAAAATGTTTAAAAACGCTTATCAATTGATGTTGGTTCCACTTCTTTCGGGAGGAGGAATGCGCGTTAAAATTGTAGAAGGATTGGCTTTGGGAAAATGCATTATCAGTACAACAATTGGAGCTGAAGGAATTAACTATACTGATCAACAAAATATCGTCATTGCTGACACCCCAGATGAGTGGATAGATCGTATCATTTTCTATTTGGAAAATGAAACTGCACGACGAGCAATCGAATCTGAGGCAAAAAAATTGGCCTTTGAAGAATATGACAACAAAGCAGTAACACGTAAATACATCGATTTGTATAATCAAGTGGTAAAACATGGATAGTAAACCGAATATCGTATTTGTGGTTTCTCGTTTTCCATATCCGTTGGAAAAAGGAGATAAATTGAGAGCTTACTATCAAATCAAGGAGCTTTGTCAAAACTACAACATACACTTGATAGCGCTTTCCGATAAAAGGGTTCCTGAAAGTTCAATTCAAGAACTCAAAAAATACTGTGTTTCAGTAGAAATACACAAGTTATCTAAGCTATCAATTCTGTTTAATAGCTTTTTAGCTCTATTGGGAAATAAACCTATTCAAGTTGGATACTTTTACAATTATTTAATCCATCTGAAAATAGCTAAAACACTAGAGAGTCTTAAACCTGATTACATTTTTACTCAGTTGACTCGCACAACCGAATACACCAAAGATTATCATGCATGTCGTAAAACCTTAGATTACATGGATGCGTTTTCTAAGGGGATGGAGCGAAGAATTAAAGATGCGAAATGGTACAACCGTTGGTTTTTTAAATTAGAATATCGCAGACTTTTGGCATATGAACGTGCCATGTTTGACTACTACGAACAAAAGACAATTATATCGGAACAAGACAAAAAATACATTTTTCATCCTGACAAAACGAAGATTATCTGTGCTCCAAATGGAATTGATACGACATTTTTTGAAAGTCAGCAAATTGAAAAGAAGTATGACTTTGCCTTTGTAGGAAACATGAGCTACCCTCCGAATATTGAAGCGGTGACGTATATTGTCAAGCGCATTTTACCTCATTTTAGTGAAAGTAAACTATTGATTGCTGGTGCAAATCCACATCCGAAGATTGAAAAAATGGCCAAACAAAACCCACAAATTGTAGTCTCGGGTTGGATGGATGATATTCGTGAAGCTTATTCTTCATCACATATTTTCTTAGCACCGATGAAGACAGGAACAGGCATGCAAAATAAACTGTTAGAGGCTATGGCGCAAGGAATTCCTTGTGTTACTACTTCTTTAGCAAATAATGCAATTCAAGCGATAGACAACGAATCAATTTTTGTTTGTGATTCGGAAGAACAATTGATTCCACTGCTTAGAAAATTACTAGATGATTCTAATTTACGCAATACCGTTGGTCAAAAAGGAAAGCATTTTGTAGAGCAACATTACAGTTGGCAATCAGCTTGTCAGAATTTAATCGATATCCATTAATTATCTCCAACCAAACACGGATGAATATGATCCGAATGTTGACTTACAATTTCATGTAAAATCAATTGTGAAGCCAACGCAAGCTGTGAATAATTTTGTGAGTTATTACCAAAACTTGCAGCTGTTGTTTGCCATAATTGTGTAATCAACTCCTTCCCTCCTATTTTAGGAGCGATTTTATCTACAGCAGCGGCAACATTGTTAGCGCCAGCATGATATACATGCAAGACGAATAATCTAAACCACAAATCTGTCTCATTAAAACTCAATTGATGTCTATTTAAAATACGTTTTGCTTCAGGGATACAAACATTTTTAATCAAACGAGATGCAGCATAAGCTGAACGGTCAAAATCCTTTCTTTCATCAACATATTTGTTAACTGTCAATCCTTGACTTCTAGCTACAGCCGGCATCAGCTGAAATGCGCCATAAGCTCCTACAGACGACTTTTTCAATTGCCCTGGAGATTCAATTAATAAAATAGCTTGTGCGTACCATGGATCAACATTGAATCGTTCAAATGCTTCGATTCCTTTTGATAAACTTGGATAAACTTCGTTGAACTTATAAAAATCATTTTTACCAGTTGTGACAAATATTTTCTCCGTTGAATCCAAGTTGTAAGTCATGCGAATACTGTCCTTAAAACGTTGTTTTTCCTCTTCCGTTTTACTTCTCCATGAATTGTATGAAGTAATTTCGATGATTTGACGATTAGAAGCCACATTGATGATACACGAATCTGGAGAAAGGCGCATGATTTTTTTCCAAAACATAGGTTGTGCTAATTCATTCCAATTCTCTTGGTATAGCACACGAGCATCCATCAAAACAGATGAGTTTTCGTTGCGAATTACTTCGATTTTCTCATGATCATATGAATGTTGACCACAAGATGAAAATGTCATTAGCGCAGAAACAGAAAGAGAAATAAGGTTTTTCATTCGTTAACAGTTTACGGAGTATGAAAATAGAGATTTTTAAGTTTGAAACGGTTTTCCAACAAAATTATTTTAAACAAGAGAAGTTTGATAACTGAATCATTCCACGATTGTAAACGAAATAGTTGCATCAACTTGATTGGTCAAACAAAAATCACATGAAGAAAAAACATTGTTGAACGTTAGCTTATCTCCTATTGATAATTTTTGCAATTGCTTGAGTTGTTTTTGTGAGAATGCATTACCGTTAATTGCTAATTTCTTTGATTTCCCTTTAGCAAAAATCAGAGTCAAGTCACTTGTTATTGGAAATATATAAGGTAATTGACTATTTGAACCAAAATCGATGAACAGACCCGGATTTAGTAACAAATATGCTAATTCAATTTCACCCCCATAACTATCTCCTAAATGCAATTTTGCTTGAGGTAAAGCTTCGATTGGTAGCTGAAACTCCTGCACCAAGCCTTTCAGTGTTTCTATTCGGATCTCAGCCAATTCATCCATTGCTGTTGGAATAAATTGAAAAATCCGATGGTTATTGATTAGTGTATCTCCATTTGCTATAACTAGTTGTATTGAATCCTCTGGAAGTACACTGAAAATTAGGTGATTTTCGTAATCCTTGTAGATTAATTGATACGAAGCGTCATCTTTTAAAGAGATGTTTTTCACATTCATTTGGGATATACCCAATCCTGAAATGAAACAAAGTAGGAAACTATATAGGATTTTCATACACTTTTTTTCCGAAAGACCTCAAAAACACTGCCAAGATTAGTACTTGATAAATATGTTTTTCGGTTCAGTAAAAAAGCGAAGCGCTTCCCATCCTCCTTCACGACCAACACCAGAAGCTTTTACACCTCCAAATGGTGTGCGAAGGTCTCTTATTAACCATTCATTAATCCAAACCAATCCAGCTTCAACCTGATCAGCCACGCGATGAGCTTTTTGTAAGTTATTAGTCCAAATAGTTGCACTCAAACCATATTTCACTGAATTAGCCATTTTCAATACTTCTTCTTCTGTATCAAATGGAGTAATTGTTACTACTGGTCCAAAGATTTCTTCTTGGTTTGTTCTACAATCATATGCCAGTCCTTCGATAACAGTCGGACGCATGTAATATCCATTATTGTACGGAGCATCTAATTGAACTAATTCACCCCCTGTCAACACAATACCTCCCGCCTGTTTAGCTAGTTCAACATAGGACATCACTTTTTCTAAATGTGGTTTAGATACCAATGCCCCCATACGTGCTTCAGGATCAGAAGGGTAAGAAACCTTCATTTTGCTAACTTTCTCAACAAAAACCGTTTTAAATTTATCGTAGATTGAACGTTCAACAAAAATACGTGACCCACAAAGGCATATTTGACCCTGATTTGCAAATGATGAGCGTAAAGTAACTTTAATCATTTCATCAAAATCGCAATCAGCGAAAATGATATTAGGGTTTTTAC
>DATGOZ010000183.1:0-2073 GCA_035305395.1 Taishania sp.
CATCATTGACAATGAGTATTATACTTTGGAAGCTTCTTATTATACATACAATATGACAGAGTTTCCATATACAGATGCGGTTAATGTGGAGCAATTTTATTACTCATTGCAAGGTCTGGCAAATGATGGAACACCTCAAATACAAGGGGCAACAGGACCTTATTCGCTTATTGGTGATAGTGATCCTAATTTTTATGCTACAGGTGGAATTCCTCATGCAAATAATTATTCTGAAACAGCAGTTGGGAATGCCTCTGGCGATCGACGAATGGTTTCGGGTTCTGGCCCAGGTGTGTTGGCAGCAGGTGATACCCTAAATTATTTGACAGCGTACATCATATCATTTGGAGATTTAAATGATTCAAGAGGGCCGAGTGTCGGACAATTGTTTTCAGATGCTCGAAAAGTCAAAAATTATTTTGCTTCAAATGACTTGGGATGTGGTAAGTCATTTGATCTTTCTGATGCTACATTGAAAATAAAATCTATCGAGCAGTTAGATTTTTCGATATATCCAAATCCGTTCAATCAAACGTTGAATATTCAACACGAATTTACTGGTAAAGTAGATTTGTCTGTACGAAATTTGAATGGGCAAGAAGTATATTCAGCTATTAATATTCCATCAAAATTGATTATTGATTTAGACCTAAGCGCTGGTGTTTATCTAATGGAATTATCTACCTCAAAGGGAAAGGTTGTAAAGAAGTTGATTCGAAAATAGTTTCACCACACTAACACGTTTGGAGAATGCTTAATGTGATGTCTTGAAGAAAAATTTCATCTCCAATTTGTTTGTTTAGTAATTGTTGTCCAATTGGAGATTGAGCTGAAATACAAAAAATAGATCCGTTTGATAATTCAATTTTTCCTAATCCGATTCCCAATAGGTACCAACTATTTGAAAGTTGTATCAAACTTCCGATTTTGATGCAACTTTCAGTTTTATCATCAGAATTCGTCATTTGCAAGAGCCATTGATGTTGTTTTTGATAGTCCTGAATTTGTTTTCCAATTTTCTCCATTTCTAGTTGAGCCATCGCACGAGAAGTTTCGTGTTTATCCCCAGCTGTACTTTTAGAATCCGAAGAAATATCGATTCTTAATTGATCAATTTCATGATTTAATTGATTTATTTTCTTAATTAGGTATTCTGAAATTCCTGATACAACTGCTGTTTTATTCATTTGAAATCAATAAGTGTTATTAATTGCAAAAATGCATCAAATAATGACCAATTTTTAGCGTTAAATCTAGTTTAATTGTTAATATTAGAAATTCTTTTACATAGAAATTAAACTCTAAACATGAATAAGATTAAAAAAGATTGGAACGAGATAAAAATAAACGATAGCTGGGCGATATTTAAAATCATGGCTGAGTTTGTTGAGGGGTATGAAAAAATGGCAAAAATTGGTCCTAGTATTTCTGTATTTGGATCAGCAAGAACTCCAGAAGATAATAAGTATTATAAAATAGGAGTTGAGATTGCGCGATTGCTTGGCGAAGCAGGTTATGGAGTCATCACTGGTGGTGGACCAGGTATCATGGAGGCTGGTAACAAAGGAGCGCAAATGGGAGGTGGAAAATCTATTGGGTTGAATATCGTGTTACCTTTCGAGCAATTTCATAACAAATACATTGACGATGATTCAAATTTGAGATTTGACTATTTTTTTGTTCGCAAAGTTGTTTTTGTGAAATACTCACAAGGGTTTGTCGTTCTACCAGGCGGGTTCGGAACGATGGATGAATTATTCGAAGCGTTAACCTTGATTCAAACAAAGAAAATTTCCAAAAAACCAGTTGTTTTAATTGGTAGTGAATATTGGAGTGGTTTGATGGATTGGGTTAAAAATGTGATGTTGAAAGAAGAAAATAATATTTCTGAAAAAGACTTAGATTTGTTTAAAATCGTGGATACAGCACAGGATGCTTTCAATTATATTGATGACTTTTATAAAACACACGATTTGACACCGAATTTTTAGTGACGGGACAGAATAATTACATTAGGTCGTGTTCTAAAAGTTGGTAGATAAAATCTCTTCAATACATACACGATATAATTAA
>DATGOZ010000184.1:0-5024 GCA_035305395.1 Taishania sp.
CCACCAATTTGTTTTCCAAAAGTAGCGGGATTTCCATATAAATCTAAAATATCATCTTGAATCTGAAAAGAAATTCCAATGTTTACCCCAAAATTATAGATGAGATCAGAATCTACTTTAGAAGCATCAGCAGCTATTGCACCTAATTTCAGTGCGCAACCAAGCAAAACAGACGTTTTTAAGCGAATCATTTCGATGTATTCAGAAATAGATACAGACTCTTTGGTTTCGAATTCCATATCAAATTGCTGTCCTTCACAGATTTCAATTGCCGATTGATTAAAAGCATCCATCAATTTCTTCAAATCTCCTTGTTGTTTTGCCAAGCATTGGTATGCTTTAATCATCAAAACATCACCAGCCAAAATTGCCACATCTTGGTTCCACTTTTCATGAACTGTTTCAAACCCTCTTCGCAAAGGAGCTTTATCCATAATATCATCATGAATAAGAGAGAAATTGTGTAAGAATTCAATAGCTAAAGCACCATTTATGACATCTTCTTTTTTCAATCCAAACAATTCTCCACTCATCAAAGTCAAAATAGGTCGAATTCGCTTTCCCCCTATAGCCAAAAAGTACTTCAACGGATCATATAAATCTATCGGACTTGAAGGTAATTCAAGGTTTTTAATTTCCTGTTCTACAAACTCAGCATAATTTTTAAGAAAATCCATCAATGATTAATTAGATTCATCAAATATTCTCCATACCCACTTTTAACAAGTGGCTTGGCAAGATTCAACAATTGTTCTTTTGTAATATAGCCATTTCTAAAAGCTACTTCCTCAATACAGCCTACTTTAAGTCCTTGACGCTCCTCAATCACTTGAACAAACTGTCCAGCTTGCATGAGCGAAGGAAACGTACCTGTATCGAGCCATGCTGTACCTCTACTCAGCACAGCAACTTTTAGCTTTCCTCTTCGCAAGTATTCTGCATTAACATCTGTGATTTCATATTCACCACGAGCAGAGGGTTTCAAATTTTTAGCAATTTCAACTACGGAGTTATCATAAAAATACAATCCTGGAACTGCATAATTTGACTTTGGATTTTCAGGTTTTGCTTC
Organism: Taishania sp.; assembly: GCA_035305395.1. Classification (GTDB taxonomy): domain Bacteria; phylum Bacteroidota; class Bacteroidia; order Flavobacteriales_D; family Crocinitomicaceae; genus Taishania. The sequence continues at coordinate 1,073 of DATGOZ010000184.1, forward strand.
GATAGAAATAGCATTCATTTGATCATCAAATTCAACTACTCCATATCTTTTGGGATCGCTGACATGATATGCATAAACGACACCTCCATCAGGATTGTTGTTTTCTTTCAACAACTCATCCATTCCAACACCATAGAAGATGTTATCTCCCAAGATTAAAGCAACTTTATCATCACCGATAAACTCCTCACCAATCACAAATGCTTGTGCCAAACCATCTGGAGATTCCTGAACTTTGTAAGAGAAATTACATCCCAAATGACTTCCATCTCCTAACAAACGTTCAAAATTTGGTAAATCATGTGGTGTAGAGATAATCAAAATATCTCTGATTCCAGATTCCATTAAGATTGACAATGGATAATAAATCATTGGCTTATCGTAAATCGGCATTAACTGCTTACTTACTGCCAACGTCAATGGATGTAATCTAGTTCCTGATCCCCCTGCTAAAATGATACCTTTCATGAATAATGTGAATTAGAGGATTCTAAAGTAGAAAAAATAAATTGAAATTATTACTTATCGAATTCTTCATTATTTTGAGGAATCCAATAGTTTTTCTTCTTCAATCTCTTCCTCCTCTTCTCCTTCAAGTTCATCAATAGATCCTTCCTCCTCTTCATAAACATCAAAGTACGGTTCCTTAAATGTTTTCGTTGAAAGCCAGTTTTCTAAACTTAGCAATACTGAAGGTACCAAGATCAAATTTGTACTGATTGCAATCAATAAAGTCGTAGAAACGAGTACCCCCAATGCTTGCGTACCACCAAATTCAGAGAATGTAAATACCGAGAATCCAAAGAATAGAATAATTGAAGAATAGAACATACCAAGTCCAGCTTCTCTAAGCGACTCAATAATACAATATTTGATATCGTGCTTACCACTTTTTAACTCTTGCCTATATTTAGCCAAGAAGTGAATTGAATCATCTGCAGTAATCCCAAACGAGATATTAAATACCAATAATGTCGAAGGTTTCAATGGTATTCCAAACCACCCCATGATTCCACCTGTCATTACCAATGGAAGTAAGTTAGGTACTAGTGATACAAATACCATTTGCCAAGATCTGAACAACAAAGCCATCAAAATTGCAACTGAAACAACAGCAAAGATGATACCTCCCAATAGGGAATCTACAAGATATTTTGTTCCTTCTGCTGCAACTACGGATGTTCCTGTAATTGTTGCATCTAGATATTCATAATCGATTGCTTTTCTCAGGTTGTGATTAAAATCAGATTTTTTGTAGAACTCTTTGATTTTATCAAAATCCGAATCTAATGCATACTGCAATTTGTCGTTATCTTTTGCAATAAACCTACACAGTGAATTGTAAATCTCAGGATAATTCTCAATAATTGAATCAATATATGTAAGATTACCTGCAATTACTTTTGTATAGTAAGTTTCAATTTGCTGCCTATTTGGATTTAAGATAGAATCAATTTTAACTCTGACTTCATCAACCTTCTGACTCAACTCGTAAGAACCAAGATCTTTAATTTGCGCTCGGATTCTCAACGTTGTATTCGTTGTGTCCAACAATTCCTTCATTTGAAGAGAACTATTCAAATTCGTCAAATCAAAATTATCGATGTATTTCTTTAATCTTAACTTATCTCGATTATTAAAGATTTCATACTTGTTTGGATCATTTCCATAGTACGCCATGTTGATTACTTTAATGAAATCAACCATCGAAATACTTTTAGAAAACACGGTATCTTGCTTGTACAATTCTTGAACAGCCTCTACCTTTTCTAAGGTAGACTTTTTGAATAAACGGCTTTGGGATTTATAATCAACCATTACCTCAAAAGGAATTGATCCACCAAAATGTTCTTCGATGAACAAGATGTCTTTTAAAATTTGGTGTTCTTTCGATAAATCACCAGTAATATTTCCTGTTGCTTTAACACGAGACATTCCCCATAAGCTCAATGCCAATACAATACAAGTAGTCAAATAAACTTTCTTACGGTGATTTTCAACAATGTTTACCATCCAATTTAACACTTTTATGGCAACACCCTTGTCCAAATGTTTCAAATGCTTGTTAGATGGTTTCTTAGTCAATGTTGAGACAATTGGTAAAATACAGATTGACAAACAGAACAACACCAAAATATTCAACGCGGCGATGAAACCGAATTCCATCAATTTTTCTGAATTCGTAAATACCAATGTAAAGAAACCTAATGCAGTGATGAAGTTTGTAATAAATGTTGCTGTACCCACTTTTGAAATAACGCGAGTAAGTGCTTTAATTTTATTACCATGCGATTTCACCTCTTGGTGGAATTTTGTCATCAAGAACACGCAGTTTGGCATGCCAATCACAATCATCAAAGGAGGGATCAAAGCCATTAGGATTGAGATATGGAATCCGAATAGCGCAATACTTCCAAGAGACCAAACAACTGCAACTGCAATAACGATATTACAAATCATTACTACACGAGTTGATCTAAAGATGATGTATGTCAACAAAGATGTTACGAAGATTGCCATCCCAATAAAGAGATACATCTCTGTAATAATTCGTTTACTAATTACTACACGAATATGTGGCAAACCAGCAAAGTGTACTTTTCCGAAATCATTTTGGTAGGATTCTGCAAGTTTCTCAATTTCAAGAATAACATTTGCTTTCTTTTGGTCAGAAAGAAATTCTTCTTGCACATTAATCATCATCAATGATACATGTGTCGAATCATTAAATAGCAAACCGTTGTAGAAAGGAACAGATTTGACTTCCTTTTCAATTTGCTTTGCAGATTTATCTTGGAAACGTGTGTCAGAAAAAATCTTACTAATTTCAAATTCTTCTTTTTCCTTGTTATTGTTTACAAGAAATAAGGTAGCTTCAGAAACGACACCTTGCACTCCATCAAATGTTAAGATAGAATCACCAAGTTGTTTCCATTTAAGCAACTTGTCTTCTGAATAAAGCGAATCTGTCTGAATGGCAATTACCAAGGCACCTCCATCTTCACCAAATTGCTCTTTGAATTTCAAATAATCAATTTTAGCCTGTGATTCCTTAGGCAAAAGTAAACCGTATTTATTTTCTAACTTTAAAGCTGTAACAGCTTTATAACCAAAAAAAACAGTCAGTAACGTAATAATTCCGATGATTAAGAACTTATTACGTAAAATTATATTTGAGAGTAATTGCCACATAATTACAAGCGCCTATTTTAATGCGAAACAGCAAAAGTACTGAATCTGATAATTGTTTGCAACCCCGATTAAGTTATATCTTTCTTAAAAAGAGCATGCGTACCTAATGAAACAAAAAATCCCATGATCATCTTTAAGACTTTCATGGGACACTATTTTAAAATCTAATATGATTAATTTGCAGGAGCTTGTTGTCCACCATCTGGTTGAATTTGATTTTGCTCAGTTTGTACTTGCTCTTTTTGAGGTGCTGGTTGAAATGATTTTGTTCTCAACGTCATAACAATACTCAATACTGCGATGATTCCTGCTAAAGACCAAGTAGTTTTATCAATAAAATCATTTGTTTTTTGTACACCTCCAATTTGGTGAGCTGCACCGAAATCTGAACTCAAACCTCCTCCTTTCGGATTTTGGATGAACACAATAGCAATCAATAAAATGCTTGCTATGATAATAAGAACTGTAATCAATTCATTCATGGTTATTATGTATTTAGTTTTTTATTTAATTCTTCAATTTGGGTTGCAAAGAAAACCTTTTTTTCTGGAAAAATCAACATTAATTGTTCATAAGCGTAAATTGCTTTCGGAAAATTACCTTGAGCAGCAAATATTTTAGCCAATGTTTCACTTACAGGCAATTGCTTATCGTCTATACTATCCTTCGCTTTTTTAATAGGATTGAACAATTCATTAGTCTCTTTTCTATCCTCAAATAATTTTTCTTTATCTACCTTAATTCTCGGTTCTGTTTTTAT
>DATGOZ010000185.1:0-7034 GCA_035305395.1 Taishania sp.
TCTTCCCTACTCTGGCACTTAACGACTTTGGTATGGTTGCAGGAATCTTTTTCTTATTGGGAATCATCGCGTCATCCTACGCTTCAGCAGACAGTGCTTTAACTGCATTAACGACAGGTTTTTGCATCGATTTTTTAAACTTTTCTAAACGCGAAGAAGCCAATAAAAAACGTTTAAAACTCATTGTACACATCGGCTTTTCTGTTTTATTTTTACTCATCATCCTTGGAACAAGAATGTATGTACAAAGCAATCCTGGAACAGATTTAATTGGATTAATCTTAACAATTGCTGGTTATACTTATGGTCCACTATTGGGACTATTTACTTTCGGTATTTTTACCAAACGAAAATTAATCGAACCACTTGTACCAATCATTTGTATTATCATTCCAATTGGTTGCTACATGCTCGATAAAAACTCACAACAATGGTTCAACGGATATCGATTCAGTTACGAAATGCTTATCTTAAATGGATTGCTTACTTTTGTTGGATTATCACTAATTTCTCGTAAAAAAGAACAAAACTAATTTCACACGATGAATATTGTATTATCAGATTTTGGATTACACAAACGATTTGCTCCACTAACACTTACTCGCCCTATTGGTGATTTAAGAATTGGAATCATGACGAATACTGAGCGTTATAGCTCATTTGAAGGAGTGTCAGTCTTTTTTGAAACAGAAGCATATTTGCAAGAACAATTTCCAAACACTTCTTCTGAAGCAATTATCGTTAATGCAAATCTAATTCCTTGTAAAAAATTAGCTACATATATAGTCAACTTATCACAGAATACATCTCTGATGTATGGAGAAATTACATTGGCAAAATCAGGATCTGGAGAACACATCATTCAATGGAGCGAAACACAACCGCTTATTTTGTCGCAACGCTGGCACTTATACATCTACAATGATGTGGCTTTAAAAAATGACTTTGAATGGCTAACTGCCGGACGAAATTCAGTTCCACTATCAGAAACAAACCAAGTTATTGGTGATCCAACACGAGTATTCTTGGAAGAAGGCGCTGTTGTAGAAGCTTCTATTTTAAACACAAAGTCAGGTCCAATTTATGTTGGTAAAAATGCTGAAATTATGGAAGGTTCAATTGTCAGAGGTGGCTTAGCAATGTGTGAATCCAGTGCACTGAAACTTGGAGCAAAAGTATATGGAGCGGTAACTTTGGGGCCTCATTGCAAAGTTGGTGGTGAGGTGAGTAATGTTATCTTCCAAGCATATTCCAATAAAGGACACGATGGCTTCTTAGGAAACGCATTGATTGGTGAGTGGTGTAATTTGGGTGCAGACACCAATACATCAAATCTCAAGAACAACTATTCAAATGTCTCTACTTATTCTTATGAAGTAGAAAAGGAAATCGAAACAGACGTACAGTTCATGGGAGTTTGCATGGGTGATCATTCGAAATGTGGCATCAACACGATGTTTAACACAGCAACTGTCGTAGGAGTATCATGCAACATTTACGGAGGCGATTTTCCAAGCAAATTCATCCCTTCATTCTCTTGGGGTGGACAAGAATTTGTTCCTTTTAAATTCGATAAAGCAATTGAATACGCCAACAACATGATGAGCCGAAGAGGAAGACAATTAACTGAAAATGAAGTAAAAATATTGCGACATATCGCAAAATTATCATAAATTTAACGTGCGAAGTAAATGTTACTTCACATATTGCTAACAGTAGAATCACATCCTACCAATTCAACACCTTCGATATTCTCTTGTCGCACAGTGTTTGGTCAGGACTACTACTACAAAAAAGGATAAGGGTCGATCAGTTCGACGACCTTTATTTTTTTTTTAGAATTGCCACCATTTTTTTTCTTCAATCGACTCAAATGCTTGAATTAATTCTGCTGAACAAGTATATCGCTGATTAAAACATTCGTTTAGTAAAACTGTTACTTCTGCATCACGCATTCGATTAGGAGCTGTTCTCCAAGCTGGTTTAGCACACATTTTTTTCAGGACCTGAAACAACGATTTTGAAATCTTACTTGATTCTGGAAGTGGATGTGCCAACTGCAAATTGGTTGTAATGGTCGGATTAGGATCAATTAATGGCAACTTTTCATTCCACAAGCGATAAATTGTTACCCCCAGCGAAAAATAATCTGTCGTTGCGTTCACTAAATCCAAACGATGAAGTAATAGCTCTGGTGCAGCATAGCCCAACGGGAACAACAAAGAACGATTAAGTTGTGGTTGAAGGTGATTAACCGCCAAACCGAAATCAATCAAATGAACATCAAAATCTCCATCAACTTCCTCTATCAAGATGTTGTTGGGTCTAATATCACAGTGAAAAATTGATTGTTGGTGAATTTGATCTAAAATCACACAAATTTTGAAAATAAGCCTTTTGGTAAAAGTAAGACGCTCTTTTTTAGGCAACTGTTCCCAATAAGTCTGCAAATCAACCCCATTTTTATAAGCAATCAATAAATAATAATGTGCATCATTTTCTTCAAAACCAACTACTTTTGGGAGACCTGGGTGATCAAACGAAAAATACTGCTCATGCAAAAATTGTGACTTAGCACTTTCGCTTAATTGGCTTTTAGCTGCCTTTTTTAGAACCACTTTTTCACCCGATTCAGGATCTGAAATCAAATAGACATTGCCAAATTTTCTTTTACCTCCCTTATCTAGGGGCAAAACTATTAGTTTATTACTTTTCAAATCCATCAAAACAAATTTATAAAAAATGTATTTTTGAAGGTATGAAGATTATAAAGCTAATTGCTGATAGTGGCGGAACAAAAACAGATTGGTATGGGATGAACTCAAATAAAGAGACAATTCAACTCAGAACAGAATCTTATCATCCAATGCATATTAACGCTGCATTTTTAAATAAATGTACTTCATTTTGGAAAAATTACGATTTAAGTTCATGCTCCCTTAATTTTTACGGTGCAGGTTGTCTACAAGCAGAAAATCAATCGAAAATGCTTGATTTTTTAACTGCCATTGGATTCAAAAATTGTACCGTAGAATCGGATTTATATGCTGCAATAAAAATCATCGATGAGGAAAAATGCAACATTGCCATTTGTGGAACAGGCAGTGTTTTCGTTAGAGCAGAATACGACCAAATCATTGAACTTCGCGGAGGACTCGGGTGGAAAGATGGTGACGAAGGAAGTGGATTTTACTTTGGGAAATTACTCATCGAAACGTTGCAAACTGATATAGATAAACATCAAGCAATTAAAGAAATAATCGAACAGCACTACTCGTTAGAATACCTATTGAGCATATACAACGAACCAGCATCTAAATATACTTATGCCAATTTAGCTAATATCTTAGCAAACTCAGTTACTGATCCAACAATTATGGGATTACACATTAAGAATATTCAGCTATTTATCGATAAGTACCTAAAGGACGTCGATTCGCTTTACCTAGTTGGTGGTTATGCCTTTCATTTCAAAGAATATTTTGAATTTGTTTTTAATCAAAACAGTATTGAAATCATTGATTTTATTGATAAACCGATTCACCAACTTTTCAATCGATTCGTAACTATTTGATAAACAAAACACAACAAGATTTTTTGTTATTTTTTGGCTAAAAAACATTCCTAGGTGAATATTTTTTTGCAAATTGCGTACTTGAAAAATTATCATGGAACAGCTATTATTAGATTCAACACCTTATACTCCTTACGTAAGCTTTGATTCCGAAACTGGAATCATGGAAATTAAAGGTCGTTCTATTCCAGAAAATGCCGATGAGTTTTGGTTACCAATTCTCAATTGGTTTGAATCGTATATTCAATCTCCTGCAAGTCAGACCATATTCAAAATTGATTTAGAGTATTTCAATATTTCTTCATCAAAAAGAATTTTATTTCTATTGTACAAACTCAATAATTTAGTAAAACTTCAAGATTCAGTTTCTGTAAAAGTAGAGTGGTACTATAGAGAAGACGACGAAGATATGTTTGAAGTAGGTAATGATTACGCTTACATGGTCAAAGTTCCATTTGAATTTATCATGTATAAAGAATTAGAATTAGCTTAATTATTTTTTAGTTTAATGCGTACATTTTTTGGGATACTCCTTTCCCCTATTTTTTATCTCATTTTCGGATTTTGGTTATTGATTTTCCATCCGATTCAGTGGTTTTGTCTAAAATTTTTCGGTTATTCAGCTCATAAAAAGAGCGTAGATGCATTGAACTTCTGTTTGACATACTCAACGTTGACTTTATTCAATGTCCCAATCAAGATTAATCAGTTTGACTTACCAACAAATCGTCCCATCATTTTTGTATCGAATCACCAGAGTACATTTGATATCCCAGGATTGATTTATTTCTTTAGAAGATTTCATGGAAAGTTCATTTCAAAAATTGAACTTGCTAAAGCTAAAATTCCAAGTGTTGCTTTTAACTTAAAACACGGTGGTGGGGCTAACATTGATCGTAAAGATTCGGAACAATCACGCAACGAGATTGCCAAATTAGCCGAACGCATGAAAAAAAACAATTGGTCGGCTTTTATTTTCCCTGAAGGAACCAGAACAAAAACTGGTCAAATGAAAGCATTTCAAGTTGGAGGAATTTCTACAATCACCTCAATCCTCCCCGAAGCATTGATTGTTCCAATTGCAATTAAAGGTTCTTACGAAATGGCAAAAAAAGGCATGTTTCCTTTGATGCCTTTCAACAAAATAACTTGGGAAGTACTCTGCCCGATTGAAGCAAAAGGAAGGGACATCGCAGAAGTGATTCTGGAAGCTGAAAATGCGATTCGTCAAAAAGTTCAGTAATCAATCATTCAGACCAAACTGCAGATAGTATCTGTCTTTTCGCACATTTTCTTTTTCAAAAGTTGGACATCCATTTTCATCCAATCTTGGATAATGTGGCGTATTTCGTTCTAATTTTTCAGGTAACAGCATTAAATCATGAAATAGGCGGTTTTGAAATAAGTGTCTAAAATGTTCACTATCCACACCAACTCTCAAATGCGCTAAGTTATATCCCGGCAACAAAAATTGAACTCCTCCATAAACTATCCCATGAGAAGTCTTACCATAAGGCAAATCTTCTAAGGATCGATAACCGCTAGGCATTTTGTAACTCACTATTTTATCCCAATATGAACCTCGTGTTTCTCCTGTCCAAATAGACGAACCTAAGGAAAGTCTATACCACGATTGCTTGTAGCTAAAAACCAAAATCCCTGTTCGAAAACGATCACGTGCCTGCCCCGCAAAAACATCATTTTCAAATTTGACAATCAAATTCTTCAACGTCAACCCGAAACCACCCGACAGTTGTGATGTCTGCGCATTATCGCTATAAATAATAAAATTGTAGGATACGCTGAAATTTCTCTGACTCTGATGATTCAATCCATCTAATTCAAAATCGACAACTGCATTCTTTCCCCCAAACATCACCGCTCCACCAACATAAAATCTATTTTGAAAAAACTTTTTACGCTCACCAAGTCCATAAAAATTCCATGTAATGGTATTTCCACAATTGAATTGTCCGTACTCAAATCGTGCATAGGCTTTTGTTTGCAATCCGACTCCAAACTCATGCGTTCCAAAATTTATAAACGCACCTAATTGCATTCCGATCTTTGAATCGTACAATCGATACCCTTGGCCAAATGACTTCGAACAAGTCATCAATACAACGATAGAAAAGAGTACGCATCGCATCATAAAATCTGTACTATCAAATTACATTCCAATTCTCTCAAAAAGCTATAAATATGGTAAGACAAAAAATATATTACAATATTTTGTGGTTGAATTTCGGATGCTGTTTTTTATCCAAGAAAAATAGTAGATTTGATTCCGAATTACGTTAATCGAAATTAATCAACAGAAATGGCTAAAATTACCCCGTTTAGAGCAGTTCGTCCAGTTCGTGACAAAGTTCATTTAGTTGCTACTCGTCCGATATACTCGTACAAAAAAAATGTACTAGAGTCAAAATTGGAAGATAATCCATATACATTTTTGCATATTATCAACCCAGAATTTGGAGGAGAGCGAACTACACAACCGAACACACCTGAACGCTTTGAATTAGTCAAAAAAGAATATCAGTCGTTCTTAGAACAAGGGATTTTGATTCAAGACGATACTCCTGCAATTTACATTTATCGTCAAACAAAAGAGGGACATGCATTCACTGGTGTTATTGCAGGTGCTAGCAATGAAGAATACAGAAATGATGCAATCAAAAAACACGAAGCGACTCTGACAAATCGCGAAGAAATGTTTATTGATTACCTGGATATCGTCGGATTCAATGCAGAACCAGTTTTGCTTTCATATCCACATCATGCAGGTTTGGAATGTAAAATTGAAGCAATAACGAAGCAACGACCAGAATACGAATTCACGACAACAGACCGTATCAAACACGAATTATGGGTATTGAATGAAACAGAAACAAATGAAATTCAAACACTTTTCGAAGAAATTGATGCACTTTACATTGCAGATGGTCACCATCGCAGTGCGTCATCCGTTGGTTTAGAAGATCGTCGCTTGAAACAAAATCGTCACAATTTCAAAAACGAATCTTTCTTTTTGGCATATATGATTGACGAACGAGCATTACAAATATTAGAGTTCAACCGTCTAATTCACCACTTAAACGGGCTTGACAATGCGCAATTCATTAGTCAACTCGAATCCGCTTTCTTAGTTGAAAAGTGTAGCAAAAATCAATTACCAAGTCAAGAACATGAAATGACAATTTGCGTACGTGGCGAATGGTATAAACTAACTTGCAAACCTGAAATTATTGATCAAGAACATCCTGTACTATCGCTTGATGCAGAAATTTTGACACAATACATTTTGACACCAATTTTAAAAATTGAGAATTTAAAAACAGATAAAAATATTGAATTTGTTGGTGGTACAACTCCTGTTACAAAAATTGCAGAGTGGATCAGCGAAGGAAAATTCGAATTGGCTATTTTCTTGTATCCAGTAACGATTGAGCAGGTAAAA
>DATGOZ010000186.1:0-2871 GCA_035305395.1 Taishania sp.
AGGTGAAAAACCTATTAAGATGAAGGACGGCACCGAAAGGAAATACATCAATGATTACGATACGGTCATCATGAGAGGCCATTGTGAAAAAGACGGCACCAGAATTGGATTTGGCGATGTGTCAACACAACTGCTGCCTGTTTACAATCAGAAGAAGAAAAAACAATAAGTTGGAAGCTGAAAGCACGAAGCACGAAGTTGGAAGCACGGAGATTGGTAACGACTAATTTTCGTGCTTTTTATATTTAATCAATTACTTCAAGCTCTAAGCTTCCAACATCCGACTTTTACATTTGGCATGTATTTTGGAATCTTTTAACTACAACAAATTATCCACCAGATTTATGAAAGCAAAATTACTCTACACTTTATTTATTTTATTAATTGTTTCTTGCAGCGGTAAAAAGCAGATCGAGAAAGCACTTCATTCTGGAAATTATGATTTTGCAATTGAAGACGCCTTAAGAAAACTGGAAAACAACAAAAATAAAGAGCGCAAACAAGATTTCGTAGTGATGCTCAAAAACGCATTCGAAAAAGCGGTTGAACGTGATTTAAATACCATCAAACACCTACGAAAAGATGGCAATCCTGAGCATTACAAAAACATTTACGAGATTTATCTCAAATTAAATGCTCGCCAAGAAAAGATCAAACCCATCTTACCTTTACAAATCGGCAACAAACCACTCCGTTTGGACTTTAAAGATTACTCACATGTTATTGCGCAGTCGCGCAACGAAGTTTCGGCCTATATGTATGAAACTGGATTGTCGCTAATTGATTCAAACAATAAACGGGACATTAAAGAAGCCTACGCGACATTTCAGTATATTGATCGTATCAACCCAAAATATAAAGATGTACGCAATTTAATGCAAGAGGCCCATAATCTTGGATCTGATTATGTTATCGTAACCATTGAAAACCAAACTGACCAAATCATCCCAAAGAGATTGGAAGACGATCTTCTGAACTTTGACACCTATGGGTTGAATCAATTTTGGACCGTCTACCATGCCATTCCTGATAAGCGAATCGATTATGACTATGCCATGGCCCTACAGTTGAAGCGTATTAATATTTCTCCGGAAAGATTTAACGAAAAGCAGATGCTTAGAGAAAAGCAGATTGTGGACGGTTGGAAATATCAAAAGGACAGCAAAGGGAACGTAATGAAAGACAGCTTAGGAAATGATATCAAAATTGACAATGTCATCCATGTAAAAGCACGATTTTTTGAATATCACCAATTCAAATCCACTCAAGTGCTTGCCGATGTTGTGTATGTCGATTTAAAAAACAACCAAACTTTGGATGTGTTTCCAATCAGCAGCGAATTTGTATTTGAAAATTTCTTCGCCACGGTAAAAGGTGATGAACGGGCACTGAACACCCAGGACCGGGAACTTTTGCGCAACAGGCGATTGCCTTTTCCTTCTAATGCCGATATGGTTTATGATACTGGAGAAGACCTAAAGCTAAGGTTAAAGCAGATTATCAATTCATATAAAATGCGGAACTAAAATGAAAAAACTCCCAGAAAATTATTTTGGGAGTTTTTTGTTCAGTGGCTTACAAGGCAAAATAATGTTGACTTTATATTTTGATTAAAGCTCTCTATATTCAAGCACAATGGATCGTCCTCATGAAATAAACTTCTCCATATCTATATTATTAATCCCACTATGACTCTCATGGGCCACGGCAACCCCATTTTTGATGATCACTAATTGTGGCGACTGGTGCATGACTTGAAATCTGTCCGCAATCGCATTAGAAATCGCTCTGTAGTCCAACAAATCCAAATAGTAAAGATCGGCTTCATTACCTGAAATTTGATAGTCATTCTTAAATCGGCTGATCACCATCCTGCTTATACCACAACGAGTGGAATGTTTGAAAATAAACTGTGGCTTAGTTTTAGATTTTTCGACAATGCCATCCAATTGCTCCATGGAGTTTAAATTAATCCAAGGTGTTTCGTTTTCCTGTTTCGATTGATCTGAGTTTGTTGCTGAGCTTGTTGAAGCGCCAAATAATTTATTAAATAGTCCCATATGAGTATTATATATTTCTTATTGTTTTTATTTATTTTTCAAATTGAACTTCCGATTGATTTCTGCCATGGATTGTTCTGATCTTCATTATCCGAAATTGGCTCCCCTGTGATGAAAAAACAAACCATGGTTAGCTATGTCACGAATGGCCATAAAGCAAACACAAAACTACGTAAAGATTCAAAACTCCTAATTAAACGCGATTAGCCCCTATTCGTATTCAGTCGGCAGTTGATGTTGTTTATTGTAACGCATCATATTGTTCGCCATCTCTCACCTCTCATTTTTTCATATTAATACGTCTTGGTTCTTTGTTCTTTGTTCTTTGTTCTTTGTTCGTTATTCAAAAACCACCATTTTCCTGTGCGTTAAAGTTATTCTAAATAGCTCTCCATTCACCCAAATTTTAAATAACTTTATACTACAGTCGAACAACAACCGCATATCTTACAAACTGACGAAATGTCGCGTTTTTATTGACGTTAGGCGACATTTTGTCGTGCGCTTTAACTTGGTAAGGTAATTGAAATGACCATCGTGAACAATAACGATACAAAATTGTTTCCCCTCAAAATATATGGAGCGGAATAAATGAAATAAAAATACTAACATATAAATACCCCGAATTTGGGCGAAAAATTATGAACTTTAACAACTATACAATAAAATCACAAGAGGCCATCCAGCATGCTCAACAACTTGCGCAAGGTTTTGGCCATCAACAAATTGAAAACGAGCACATTTTTAAAGCTATTTCGGTAGTTGACGAAAACGTATTGCCATTCCTTCTTAAAAAATTGAATGTCAACAT
>DATGOZ010000187.1:0-2156 GCA_035305395.1 Taishania sp.
AAGATTCCACCAAACGCACTCACTGGATCTCCAGCCAGTGCAGCTTCGTAAGCTTCTTTGATTGTTGGTCTTGTCGCCACACCACATGCATTGTTGTGTTTCAAAATTGCAAATGTTGGATTGTCGTTTTTAAATTCAGCCATCAACGCAACTGCTGCGTCTACGTCCAACAGGTTGTTGTATGATAATTCTTTTCCATGCAATTTGTCGAACATTGCGTCTAAGTCACCATAGAAAACACCTTTTTGGTGTGGGTTTTCACCATATCTCAACACTTGTGCGTTTAAAATGCTTTGCTTGAAAACATCCAATTCACCTTGGTTGAAATAGTTGAAAATGTGTGTATCATAGTTTGAAGAAACGTTGAAAGCATCTCTTGCAAAGGCTTTGCGTTGCTCTTCTGTTGTTGCACTATTTGAAGTTGTGATGATGTCCAAAAACGCTTGGTATTGCGCTTGAGAAGGAATAATTACCACATCAGCATAGTTTTTCGCAGCGGCACGAATCAATGAGATACCACCGATGTCAATTTTTTCAATAATAGCTTCATGAGACGCTCCAGAAGCAACTGTTTGCTCAAATGGATACAAGTCAACAATTACTAAATCAATTTCAGGAATTTTATATTCGGCAATTTGCGCTTGATCTTCAGCTAACGAACGACGATTTAAAATTCCACCAAAAACTTTTGGGTGCAATGTTTTTACACGACCTCCTAATATTGAAGGATAAGAAGTTAGATCCTCTACACGTTCAACTGGAATACCGAAGCTTTCAACGAAAGATTGCGTACCACCTGTCGAATAAATGACTACTCCATCTTTGTGTAATTGTTTAACAATCGGTTCCAATCCAGTTTTGTCAAAAACTGAAATTAATGCTGATTTAATTTTTTTTGTTGCGCTCATGAAATGTATCTGAAAAGAAAGCGCAAAAGTACGATTTTTTTTGTGTGATTAAAAGGATTTAGTATAAATAATTGGGGAATACAATTGATTCGGTTTGACATTTAATTTTGAGATGGTTTCTCTTATTCTTCATTTGGTTTGTCTAACATGAAATTAATAGGTATATTGAAATACATATTAACCGGTTTTCCATTCTGCATTGCAGGATTCCATTTAGGCATTCCTTTTATTACACGAACTGCTTCGGCATCACACTCTGGACAATCAGGAATACCTTTTATAACTTTTACGGTATTGATATTTCCTGCTTTATCGACGATGAAACGTATATACACCTTGCCTTGAATATTGTTTTTTACAGCATTGTCCGGATACTTTATGTTTTCAGCTAAATACTTGATCATCGCATTTACACCACCAACAAATTCAGCTTCTTGTTCTACGAATGTGAGAACTTCTTCATCGTTTTTATTTGCTTCTTGTGCTTTTAGGTTCATTGCAAACAACGATAGGAGTAATGCGAGTTTTAAAGTTTTCATAAATAACAAATTTGCATAAAGTTATGAAAAAAGTTGATTTTGTTGAATTGGTGATGTGTTTCATAGCTTAGCGAAGCGACTTCGAATTGAAAGGCCTGTAAGTAACAGTCAATTTATTTTTAATTTGGTTTTCAATGAGTTAAATCGCTTTTGCATAATGGGATTCAAAGTGTAGCTTTGCTGGTTGAAGGCTGTACTTCGGTCAAATTTGGTAGGGAGATTGGTTAGCGAGGCTACCTCTTACTCAGTAGCCTTTTTAGTGTTGGAAATAAACCATTCTTTTGTAAACATTGGTTCGTGGTGTCGGCTTTATGTGATTTGCAAATGTGTGACCTATTTCGTGTGGACTTTAGTTGTTATTGTCGATTGTTTAACTGATAAGTCACGTTCAGAAAGAAGTTGTTTTCGTGTAGTTTGGTTGTGCTTGTCATAGGCAATCGGTTAATGTAGATATAACCGATGTCAAATTTCAGATAGGGTAAAGCGATGTATTCAAGACTTAAGCCTATTCTGTCGTGGTCAAAAAAATGGTATTGTGTTGTGCCTGAAAGATTAAAAAGTAATTCATCAAAAACTGAAAGTTTTATTTTGTCGGTAAAGTCGTAACGAAAGCCAAAACGGTTTCTTAGTCGTGTGATGTTTGATTGGTTATTATCAAACATTCGGTATTCAATCGCTGTTCTGTCCACGATGTAAAACCTTTTCACAA
>DATGOZ010000188.1:0-2383 GCA_035305395.1 Taishania sp.
AACAACACTAATGCGTTTACCTTTATATATCCCTGTGTGTGTTACAAATTCGCGATGTTGAATTTTACATTCTACCTCATCAAAAAACGAACTAATCAATGCTACACGATCTTGATCACCTACAAGGATGATTTTTGTTGAAAGGTTAGACGGATTCAGCCCCAAATGATATACGTTTCCTTTGCCATCTAACACTAATTCTGATGCTGGATAATCCATAATTTTTGATTTGTTACAAATGTAAGCAATAACTAATAGTAGCCTCTGAAATTAGAAATCATTTAACAATTACAAATTTATTGCTATTTTAGAGTACACTATGGAAATATTAATCAATTCTGGCATATTCAAACGCAGACTAACACTCGTTCGAAATGAATTTATCAAAGCTGATGAAAAACCAGATTCACATGTTTATTACATCGAATCAGGGAGTGTTCGCTTTTATACAATCGATGAGGGCGAAGAACGTATCACACGATTTGGATATCAAGGCAACATTGTCGTTTTCTTAGATTCTTTTCTTACAAACAGACCTTCTGCATATATTATGCAAGCCAATAAGAAAACAGAGTTATTAGTTGCAACCAAAGCGGCTTTCGAAGCATTTGTCAATCAAACAGAAGAAACTCAAAAGTTCTACCAAAGCATTCTTGAAAATTTGATTGTGCAACAAATGGAACGAGAAGAAGATTTATTAATCAATTCTCCTAAAACGAGATACATGCGCGTATTGAAAAGAAGTCCGCAATTATTTCAAGAAATTCCGTTGAGATATATTGCCAACTATCTGCGCATGACACCAGAAACCTTATCACGATTAAAAAAATCTTGATTTGAATCAATGCTTTTACATTGAAATTGATCGACCTTTGTTCAAAAAAAGATGAAATTGAAAAACGCACAACTGATTGATGAACTAATTGAAATTACCAATCAAAATATTCAACAAGTTCAAGCATTTAAAGAATTGGTTGACAGCCAACTGAATTACAAAATAAATCCCTCTAGTTGGAGTATCTTAGAGTGTATTGAACACCTTAATTTTTATGGCGACTTTTATCTACCTGAAATTGACAAACAGATTAAACGTTCAAAACACAGACACGGCACAGAATACAAACCAGGTTGGCTTGGAAACTACTTTGCCAATAGCATGAAACCAAAGGAAAAGTTGAATAAAATGAAAACATTCAAAGAAATGAATCCGATCAATAGCAAATTAACAACTGCTACGTTAGATAAATTTCTTGAACAACAGCAGAAATTACTCGTATTATTGGAAGAATCTCGCAAAATTCATTTAGGAAAAACGAAAACTGCAATCTCTATATCAAAGATGATTCAACTGAAACTGGGTGATACCTTGCGTTTTTTCACCTATCACAACGAACGACATATTGTACAAGCTCAAAAAGTACTTAAATCACTATAATGATATAAGTATTCTCAAAAAAGTGTACATTCGAAAAAAAATATACTGATGAAAAAATGTACGCTCTTAATTTTATTTAGTTGTCTATTGCTTTGTGCAAATGCTCAGTTAGTTGGTGGAGAACTCGTTGCAGAAGGACGAAAAATTGCAGTTCCGTTTGACTTTACGATGTACGAATCAACTGAAGGTGCAATCTATTATAGACTTGCTGTAGACCGTACAGGGAAAGTGACATCAGCGCAACTACTAACAGATAGATCTATTCAGATTTCTACACCACTACAAGTTAGAGCAAGAACATATGTTTTGGGACTAAAATTTGAACCAGGTACACATTATCCACAATTTCATCATTGTGAAGTGAAAATAAATTTGAAGAAAAAAACGGAATAGTCGCCTATTCCGTTTTTTATTTACTTTCTATTTTTTACATGCTGTTCTAACCATTGATCTTGTTCCCATAATAAATGAAGAATAGATTCCCTAGCAGCGTAACCGTGGCTTTCATTCGGCAACACGACATATCTCACGGGTGCACCAAATCCCTTTAAGGCTTGAAAATATCTTTCGGATTGAATTGGATATGTTCCCGAATTATTATCGTCAGCACCGTGAATCAACAACAGTGGAGTTTTCATCTTATTTGCATAATTGAAGGGAGACATGTTATTATATGTTTCCATTGCTTCCCAATAGTTTCGTTCTTCACCTTGAAATCCAAATGGAGTTAATGAACGATTATAAGCACCACTGCGAGCAATTCCAGCTGCAAACAAATCAGAGTGAGTCAACAAGTTTGCTGTCATAAATGCACCGTATGAGTGTCCCCCAACTGCAACGCGGTTTCTATCGATATATCCTAACTCATCTACAGCATCGATTGCTGCTTTTGCATTGGCTACTAATTGTTCAATGAATGTGTCGTTTGGTTGCTCATCACCTTCTCCA
>DATGOZ010000189.1:0-6239 GCA_035305395.1 Taishania sp.
TATGCCGGAGCATAGTCCGGTTTTAGTTTTATTACTTCATCGAAATCTGCAAGAGCACCGGCCAAATCACCTTTTTCAAATTTCGCATATCCTCTATTGTTAATTGCTAAATGAAAACTCTTATCTAAAGCGATTGCTGAGTTATAAGCTTCTATTGCCTTATCAAAATCGCCTTTTTTGCGGTATGCAGATCCCAAATTGTTAAATGCAATTTTCAATGACTTATCAAGCGTAGTTGCTTTTTTATAGTCAGCAATTGCATCGTCCATTTTGCCCTGTTCTTTATAAATACTTCCTCTATCATTGTATGCGTAAGCATAATTTGGATCAACCTTAATGATTGCATTCAAATCCGCTAATGCTTGATCGAAGTTTTTATCTTGAAACAAAATCAAAGAACGCTTGTACAAAAATTTTGTCTCTTTTCCGTTTGCTTCAATTGCCTTTCCAAAATAATTCAATGCATTTTCTTTATCTCCTTGTTTTTCATAGTTTAATCCAATTTGAAACAAAGATTCACCACTTTTAGGATTTAATTCATGCGCTTTCAAAAGATCTTGTACACCTTCTGCCTGTTTATTCAAGGCAAAATAAGTCATCCCGCGATTGAAAAATGCTTTCTCAAATTGGGGATATACATCAATTGCGCTTGAAAAATTGGTAATTGCACCATTATAGTTTTTACTTTGATAATCCGCGATACCTGCATTGTAGGCATTTTCTGCTTCAATGGGCATTTGTGATTTAAGAGCTTCGAGTTCACTAGCGGTAAGAACCTTTACTTCGTCTTGTGCTAAGCTTGATGAAGCACCTATTGCTATCATCAGACCCGTTACGACTGTTTTCATCATACTTAGTTTTTTTTGTAGTGTATTCAAATGTACTCAAAATATAAAAATGAGATCAAACTCAAGTTATTAATTTTGAAAATCTAACTATTAAAAGTAAAAAACCCCACAGTTATACTAAAACGATGGGGCTTTAATTCAATTATTTTATTTTATCATTTTGTTGTTCCAACAGGACCGTGATTTACCAACTCAACGTAGAAACACAACGCTCCATTTTGGTATGCTAAATCAGAAGGGATATACAATCTATATTTTCCTCCTTTTTTCAATTGAGGGAAAGCCATTGTCCATCCTGGAATTACATTTTGCAAACTAATTGTCAATGGTTGACCTCTATCGAAAGAGCTTTCCATGGTATCACCTTGTGTATTTGTCAGAATGTAGTGAGCAACAACTTCATCAGATACCAATGGAGAAGATCCTTTTCCTTCTGAGATTGTTTCGATGACAATTCCACCGTCGATAACACGTGTGTTTGGTATAGATTTAGCTTTTTCCATGAAAGGACGTTCCATCTCTTTCATCTTATTTGCTTGAGAAGTTTGAACTTCAGTTTGGAACTTTGTCAACAATGAAGCACGTTCAGCTTTATCCAAAATTGTATCTCTTTTGAACAATGCATCACGGTATCCATGAGCCAAATATTTCAAATCGAAATCATTGATTTTATCAACTTGCTTCAACATCATGTACAACCTTGAACCGTTCATTTTACCGAAACATTCAGATCCAGGAACTTTTTTCGTTGAATCTGGGCTCATGAAGTTCATTCCAAATGCATCAATAATCACTTGTTGACAAGAAGAATAATCCTCTTCATTTAATGACGCCTCAAATCCATTAGCCATTGCTTCTAAATCCAAGATATCAGCTTCTTGTCCAGCATTTACAATTGGTGACGCATAATCTGCACCTAGTGCGTAAGATAATTTTTGTTTTTCAGATTCAAATGTAAGAACCTCAGCTTTTTTCTCACCACAAGCAACCAACATTGCCAACGGAAGAGCGATTAAGAATAATTTTTTCATCTTATTTAAAATCAATTAATTCAACATCAAAGATTAATGCCATATATGGCTGAATTACACCTCCAGGGGCATTTGCTCCGTAAGCTAATTCTTGTGGTATATATAAACGATACTTAGATCCTCGTTTCATCATTTGAAGTGCTTCTGTCCAACCAGCAATCACTTGATTTACGCCAAAAGTTGCAGGCGTTCCTCTTCTGATTGAACTATCGAAAACAGTTCCATCAATTAAAGTTCCTTCATAGTGAACAGTTACTTGAGAAGTCGCAGTTGGAGAATCACCCTCACCTTCTTCAATTACTTCATATTGCAATCCAGACAAAGTTGTTTTTACTCCTTCTTTGTTAAAGTTTTGTGATAAGAATGCCTCACCAGCTTCTTTATTTACAGCAAATTGTTGTTGCATCATATTTTGCATATAACGCTGGATGATCTCGTTTGCTTGTTCGGGTGTATAACGCAAATTTTTACCTTGAAACACATCATCAATTGCTTCGGTCAATGTTTCAATAGATAAATTTGACAAGTTTTGTTGCACTAAACTCTCAGCAACACTCATTCCAATACAATAACTTACTGCTTTTAATTCTTCATTCATTCGATCAATTTTAAGACAAATGTACACACAAAATATTGATATCTAAATGTAGTAAAGTAAACAACTAAAAACATTTTTAAACTTTTTTACTCTATTTGAAATCTTTACCATATCTTTGCACCGTCCAAAAAGTGGACTACATAATAATTATTAAATAATATTGGCATGTATTTAAGTACAGAAAAAAAACAAGAGATCTTCGCTAAATACGGAGGTTCTGCAACAAACACGGGGTCTGCTGAAGGTCAGATCGCATTATTCTCTTACAGAATTGCTCACTTAACTGAGCACTTGAAGAAAAACAGACACGATTACGGTACACAACGTGCATTGCAATTGTTGGTAGGTAAGAGAAGAAGTCTTTTGGATTATTTGAAGAAAAAAGATATCGAAAGATACCGTTCTATCGTTAAAGAATTAGGATTACGTCGTTAATTCTTTTAACAAGATATTTTATTGCAGAGGGGACAACGATTTCGATCGAATGTCCCTTTTTTGTTCTTTCTTGACTGGAGGACGGATAGAAATAAATTGAAAAGCCGTTAAAATCGGATGTAACGACATCAAGAAAAATTTGACATAAGGGATGGGCGAGCTATTGTTATAGCGTGTTAGCAAATCTGACAAACTTATCATAGCAAATGATTAAATGTAAGCACATTCAAAGAAATTCATTTAACATTAAGTCACCTCCCTCAATCCCTCCTCAAGGAGGGAAGCAAAAAAAGTAAACAAATAAATATGAATATAGGAATCAAAAAGTCCATCATTACCGGAGGAAAAGAAATCTCCATCGAAACTGGAAAGTTGGCAAAACAAGCTGACGGCTCGGTAGTGTTACGAATGGGCGACACAATGATTTTAGCGACTGTAGTAGCCGCTAAAGAAGCTAAAGAAGGAGTAGATTTTCTTCCATTAACTGTCGATTACAAAGAAAAATTTGCAGCAGCTGGACGTATTCCGGGAGGTTTCTTCCGAAGAGAAGCTCGTCCTTCTGAACGTGAGATATTGGTAATGCGTATCGTTGACCGCGCATTGCGTCCACTATTTCCAGATGATTACCACGCTGAAGTACAATTAATGTTGCAATTGATTTCTTATGATGGAATCAATTCACCAGATGCATTGGTTGGATTAGCCTCTTCTGCAGCAATCGCAGTTTCTGACATTCCATTCAATGGACCAATGTCAGAAGTACGTGTAGGTCGCGTAGATGGTCAATTCATCATCAACCCAACATTAAAAGAAATCGAACAATCTGACATCGACATCATCGTTGCTGGTACTGCAAAAGACATCAACATGGTGGAAGGTGAGATGAAAGAAATTTCTGAAGAAGAAATGGTTGAGGCAATTAAATTGGCTCACGAAGAAATCAAAAAACACTGTCAATTCCAATTGGACCTTGCTGCTGAAGTACCTAAAGCATATCCAAAAAGAGAATACTGTCACGAAGTACATGACGAAGAATTACGTCAAAAATTATACGATTTTGCTTTTGAAAAATGTTGCGAAGTTGCCCGTGCTGGAATTGCTTCAAAAGAAAAACGTGCTGAATTATTTGGTGCAATCAAAGAAGAATTTGTTGCTACATTAACTGAAGAGCAACAAGAAGCTGCACAGCCATTCTTAGGAGGTTACTTCAAAGAAACAATGAAGAAAGCGGTTCGTAAAGTTATGTTGGACGAACAAAAACGTTTGGACGGACGTAAATTCGACGAGATTAGACCAATTTGGGCTGAAGTAGATTACCTTCCAGTTGTTCACGGTTCAGCAATATTTACACGTGGTGAAACACAAGCGTTGATGACATTGACATTGGGTGGAAAAATGGATGAGCAAATGATTGATGATGTAACATTTGAAGGAACTGTTCCATTCATGTTACACTACAACTTCCCTCCATTCTCTACAGGTGAAGTAAAACCAGTAAGAGGTACTTCTCGTCGTGAAATTGGACACGGAAACTTGGCAATGCGTGCATTGAAACCTGTATTACCAGAGGGGTCTCCATACACAATTCGTTTGGTTTCTGAAATTTTAGAATCAAATGGATCATCTTCAATGGCAACAGTATGTGCAGGAACATTAGCATTGATGGATGGTGGGGTTCAAATCAAAGCTCCAGTATCTGGTATTGCAATGGGATTAGTTGCTGACGGAGGTAAATTCGCAGTATTATCTGACATCCTAGGTGATGAAGACCACTTAGGAGATATGGACTTTAAAGTGTGTGGTACAGCTAAAGGAATCACAGCTTGTCAAATGGATATCAAAGTTGATGGTTTACCATACGAAATTTTAGTTCAAGCGTTGAACCAAGCAAAAGCTGGTCGTTTACATATCTTGAACAAAATCGTTGAAACGATTGCTGCTCCAAATCCAGATTTCAAACCACAAACACCTCGTATCGAATCATTCGATGTTCCAAACGATGTAATTGGTGCAATTATCGGACCTGGAGGAAAAATCATCCAAAAAATCCAAAAAGATACAAATACAACGATTTCTATCGAGGAATTGGAAAATGGTCAAGGACGTGTTCAAATCGTTTCTAACAATGGTGACGACATGGCAGCGGCAGTTAAGGCTGTACGTTTGATTGCCTTCCCTCCACAAGTAGAAGAAGGAATGGAATATGAAGGAAAAGTAAAAGGAATCAAAGAATTTGGATGTTTTGTTGAAATTCTTCCTGGAACTGACGGATTGATTCACATTTCTGAGTTTGCTTGGGAAAAAATTGCTAAAATGGAAGACGTGGTTAAAGAAGGCGACGTATTGAAGTTTAAAGTAATTGGAAAAGATCCTAAAACTAAAAAATGGAAATTGTCTCGTAAGGTTTTATTACCAAAACCAGAAAAGACAGAAGCTCCACAAGGATAAAAATCTAGGGAATCTCTTTCGGGATTCCCTTTTTTCAATTTATATAGATCGATAAGCAATGGCAAATAAAAGAGATTTAAAAAAAGCATTGAACTTCATGGTAGAAGAAATCATCCACGATTGTTTTGTATCACAATCATACGATCCAGCTACTGAAGATGCTAGTAATGCAATTATTACACAAGCGATTACCCTAAATAATAATGCATTGACAAAAATCAATACAGCAAAAAATAAGGCTGAGATGAAAGCTGTAGTAGCTGAAATTGAAGCTGGTTCAGTGGAATTATTCAAAAAATTAGAAACACTATAATCCAGTTATTATATCGTCAAAAGTTACATTAGAACAAAGTGCACATAATTTAAATTGGAAAAATAGGTGTAGTTTGACTATCTTTGTGACGACACAAAACAAAAAGTCATGGCAAATAAAAGAGACATTAAGAAAATCATTAACAGCGTAATTATCGACATCGTTGAGGAAAGTTACTCTGTTCAATTATTCAATGAAGCAAAAACTGAAGCAAGCAACAAGGTTATTGATGCTGCTGCTGCAGTTCAAGACGATATTTTAAGCAGAATTAATGCTGCAAAATCTAAAAAAGATTTTCCATCTATTATTGCTGATTTTGAGGCAAAAACAGATGAATTATATGATTTAGTAAGCAAATTGTAATTTTTTTTCGCAGAAAACGTTTGCGAAATACAATTTTATTCTTAGTTTTGCACCCGCAATCGCACTAAAACTGTTGTTTTAAGGGAACGTTGTGAAACTGTCCCATGGTGTAACTGGCAACACGTCTGATTTTGGTTCAGAAGAGTCTAGGTTCGAGCCCTAGTGGGACAACAGTCAAAGCCTCTCATTCGAGAGGCTTTTTT
>DATGOZ010000190.1:0-2927 GCA_035305395.1 Taishania sp.
GCAGTAGAAAAAGGTTACCCATCACCAATTCAACCGAACAAAGCAGCTTGTGATAAAGATTACAACGCAGCCTTAGAATTCTTGATTTCTGAAATCGACCACATGGCATTGTGTGCTGGTTCTCACAACGAAGAAAGCGCTCTCTTGTTGACTCAAATTATCGAAAAACACGGCGTTCAAAAGAATGATAAACGTGTTTATTTCGCGCAATTATTGGGAATGAGTGATCACATTTCGTACAACTTATCGAAAGAAGGATACAACGTTGCGAAATACGTTCCGTACGGTCCTATCAAAGAAGTGATGCCTTACTTGTTGCGTAGAGCTGATGAAAATACTTCTGTTGCAGGACAAACAGGACGAGAATTGAGTCTCATCATCAAGGAAAGAAAGAGAAGAAAATCGAAATAAATTATTGTTCGATTTTACTCGATAACGGAGTAAAGACAAATCTGTATACTAAATAGGAAACAAGTGTTCCAACAAGCAATCCGCCAATAATATCGGACAGGTAATGTACACCCAAGTATATGCGACTCATCGAAATTATTACAGCCAAGCACAACATTGTTGTCAACAAATACTTGAAATAAGGTTTAAGAATCCAACCTGTCATCCAAGCCAAGGCAAAGAAATTTCCTGCATGCGACGAAACAAATCCATACATTCCACCTTTGTAAACCGAGCCATCAGGAAACGTATAAAAATGAAGTTGATCTGTCAACAATAAATTATGCGACGGACGATAACGTTGAACTAATTCTTTAATTATTCCTGAACAAATAAAATCCGTTAGTCCAACAGCCGTAACAACTGATAATAAGAACAAAATTCCTACTTTCCACCCCAATTTTCGAATTCCTAAAAACAGTAGAACTAGGTAAAGTGGTATCCACGTCAATTTTCCTGAAACAAACCACATAAAAGCATCCAACCAATCATTATGAATTCCATTAATGAAAAGTACAAATGCTCTATCTATGTTTTCAAGCCAATCAATCATTCGTCAAATGCTTCCAAATAAGATCTTTCAATTCAAGGATTCCCATTCCGGAAACTGATGAAATAAATACATGTGGAATATCGGGTAAATCTTTTTTCACTTCTTGAATCAATTCATCATCTAACATATCCGATTTCGTAATTGCCAACAAACGATCTTTGTGCAACAATTCTGGGTTGTAGAATTTCAATTCGTTCAACAAAATCGAATATTCTTTTTTGATATCTTCACTATCAATTGGAATCATGAACAACAGCAATGAATTTCGTTCAATGTGTCTCAAGAAACGCAATCCTAAACCTTTACCCGTATGAGCACCTTCAATAATACCTGGAATATCAGCCATGATAAATGAACGGTGATCACGATATGAAACGATTCCTAAATTCGGACGAAGTGTAGTAAACGCATAATCTGCAATTTCTGGTTTTGCAGCAGAAACAACAGATAATAAGGTACTTTTCCCTGCATTTGGGAAACCAACTAAACCAACATCTGCTAAGACTTTCAATTCTAAAACCTTCCAACCTTCTTGTCCCGGTTCACCTGGTTGCGCATAGCGAGGAGTTTGGTTTGTAGCCGATTTAAAGTGATTGTTGCCCAATCCACCACGTCCACCTCGCCGCAAGATTCTCTCCTCTCCGTCTTCTGTGATTTCGAACAATACTTCTCCTGTTTCCTCGTCTTTTGCTAACGTACCCAATGGAACATCGATGTAAACATCCTTTCCCTGCGCTCCAGTTTTTAAGTTACCAGAACCATGTGCGCCGTGTCCAGCCTTGATATGCTTTTGATATTTTAGATGCAACAGCGTCCACATTTGTTTGTTACCACGCAAAATGACATGACCTCCACGACCACCGTCTCCCCCATCTGGCCCTCCCTTCGGAATGTATTTTTCTCTTCTGTAATGGGTTGAACCACCACCTCCATTTCCAGAAGTACAATGGATTTTTACGTAATCTACAAAGTTATCTGATGCCATCTTAATTCTATCTCTCGTGTGCAAATGCGGTGCGAAGTTACGAAAATAAAAGCAAAGACAGAATTTATGTTAGAAAAGTAAAGTTTTACAGCTATTTCATGTAATTTTGAAACATTCAAAAAATAACATGCAAAAAGTTCTAATAAGTCTTCTATTATTCCCGATAATGGTAAATGCGCAAAATCCAATCGAGCCAAAAGCAAAAAAGATCGAAAAACAACTTACGATACACAATCATACACGTACTGACAATTATTATTGGCTGAACGAACGTGATTCAAAAGACGTACTGAACTATATCAAAGAAGAAAACAAGGTAAGTCACGCATTTTTCAAAAGTCAAAAATCAGTGATCGACAATTTGATGAAGGAGTTTGACAACCGCATTAACCCAAATGAAGTCTATCCTCCTTACAAAGTCAATGAAATCACTTATCAAGACACCTATTCCGAAGGTGATGATTACATCAAAACGCACATAATCAATCTTGATGGAAGTAAAACATTGTTCATTGATGAAAATGTTAGAGCGAAAAAGAAATCTTTCTATGAGTTAGCCGATTGGAATCCTTCTCCTAACAATGAAATTGTTGCAATGTGTGAAGATTTCGTTGGAAGAAGAAAATACACCATAAGCTTCAGAAAATATGCTAGTAATGAATTTCTAGTCGATAAATTAGAAGGAACTGACGGAAGTATGGAATGGTCAAATGACAACAAGACTATTTACTACGTTAAAATCGATCCGCAGACATTGCGTTCTTTTCAAGTTTACAAACATACATTGGGTACAACTCAAGACACGGATCAATTGATTTTCGAAGAAAAAGACGAACGTTTTGAAGTTGGAATTGGCAAGGCACTAAACGATCAGTTTGTTGTAATCTTTACGGCATCTTCAACAACATCTGAATACCATTTAATTGATGCAAACAATGC
>DATGOZ010000191.1:0-6319 GCA_035305395.1 Taishania sp.
TGGTCTTTCATACGAAATGCCTTCTCGTATTGTAAACGGAATGCGTCCTGAAGATGTTCACGAGGCAATTGAAGAAGCAGCTGACAGAGCAAGAAGAGGTGACGGTCCAACATTATTAGATATTCGTACATATCGTTACAAAGGTCACTCCATGTCTGATCCTCAAAAATATAGAACAAAGCAAGAAGTTGAAGAATGGATGGAAAAAGATCCAATTCAACACTGTTTAGATATCATTGTTGAGAATAAATGGTTGAATGATAAAGAAATCAAAGAAATTGAAGATTGGGTGAAAAAAGAAGTTGAAGAGTCAGTTCAGTTTGCTGAGAATTCTCCTTATCCTGATCCGAAAGAATTGTACGAAGATATTTATCAGGAGCCTAATTATCCTTTCATTGTTGAATATTAATTAAACTACAGAACAAAATTATGGCTGAAATAGTATACATGCCTAAATTGAGCGACACCATGACAGAAGGTGTTGTAGCGGAGTGGACGAAAAAAGTAGGTGATGCAGTTAAATCTGGTGAAGTTTTAGCTGAAATCGAAACAGATAAAGCAACAATGGAATTCGAATCATTTTATGATGGAGTTCTATTACATATCGGAGTTGAAAAAGGTCAAACAGCACCTGTTAATGCAATCTTGGCAATTATCGGAGAAAAAGGTGAAGACATTTCTAATTTAATCGCTGGAGGATCTGCACCAAAACAAGAAGCTGTTAAAGAAGAGAAGAAAGAGGAAAAAACTCCTTCTCCAGAACCTGTAAAAGTTGAAACAAAACCTGAACCTCAAGTTCAAAAACCTGCTCCTACTGTAGTTCCTGCAGCAAATGATGGTAGAGTTGTTGCTTCTCCATTAGCGAAAAAACTTGCTTCAGAAAAAGGAATCGACATCCAAGCTGTAATCGGTACAGGTGAAGGTGGTCGAATTGTTAAGAGAGATGTGGATCACTACGTTCCTTACGAAGCACCTGTTAGAGCAAATTACACTGCAGCTGCAGGGATTGAATCGTACAAAGACGAGCCTGTTTCTCAAATGAGAAAAGTGATCGCTCGTAGATTAGCTGAAAGTAAATTCAGTGCTCCTCACTTCTATTTGACGTTGGAAATTGATATGGACAATGCAATTGCAGCGAGAAAAGCATTGAATGCTACTGAAGGGGTAAAAGTTTCATTCAATGACATGGTAATTAAAGCAGTTGCAATGTCGTTGAGACAACACCCAACTGTAAACTCAGCTTGGCTAGGAGATGTAATTCGTAGAAATGAGCATATACACATTGGTGTAGCTGTTGCTGTTGACGAAGGTTTACTTGTTCCTGTTGTACGTTTCGCAGATTCTAAAGGATTAGCTCAAATCGGTGATGAAGTAAGAGAATTTGCTAAAAAAGCAAAAGACAAAAAATTACAACCATCCGATTGGGAGGGAAATACATTCACTATTTCGAATTTAGGAATGTTTGGTATTGAGGAATTCACGGCCATCATCAACCCACCAGACAGCTGTATTTTAGCGGTTGGAGGAATCAAACAAGTTCCAGTTGTGAAAAACGGACAAGTTGTTCCAGGTAATATTATGAAAGTAACCTTATCTTGTGATCACCGTGTAGTTGATGGCGCTTCAGGAGCTGCTTTCTTGAACACGTTCAAAGGTTATATGGAAAATCCTGTAACAATGTTGTTATAAGATTGATTGTATCAGATAATACTAAAAGAGGAACAAATTGTTCCTCTTTTTTTGTTTATAGACTTCGATTCGAAAATGAAAGAACAACTGTTAATAGAAACCATGTAGTATTACAATCTGAACTATCACTTACGACCTCTTCAACTTCTTTTTTGCAAAAGCAATTCCGTTTTTGAAATAGTTGATCGATTGCTCTTCTAATTTGAAATAATAAATCGGAAAGATGAATGTGATTAAATAGATGCATGTCACCACGATAGCTCTAATCCACAATGAATCGAACAAACTACCTACAAATTCACCTACAAGTAAACAAACCACTGCAAGCGCAATGATGATAAATTGATTCTTCTCAAAAGGATTCAACTTGTACTTTTTATAGATGAAAAAATATCTTCCGAGATTATATGCCGCAAATGCGATTGCTGTTGAAATAGCTGCTCCTACTATCCCCCATTTTGGTATGAATTGCACATTCAACGCATATACCAAACAAACAAATACAATGGTGTAGTAAATATCGTACTTAAACATCTTGGAAGTTGTAAAGATGATTCCCGTCAAACCAAAAAACATCTCGAAGAATCGTCCCATCATTAGCGCAAAAAACACCCAAATTCCGGGTTGAAATTCTGGCTTAAGGAAGCTAAACAATAAATCAATATTCAACCAAATGATGATAAATGAAGCTAATCCAACTAATAAAAAAATGGAACCCGATTTCTTATACAAATCATTCATTGCATCCATATCACGCTGTTTCCAATATTCAGCTACAAGTGGTGAACTAATGCGAATCAACGAACGATGTGGAACTAATAAGGCACTTGCAATAAAGATGACTGTTGAATAAACACCTGTGGCTTCTAGTCCGACCATTTGAGCAATCATCATAACATCTAAGGAAATAACCAAGGTCACACCAAACGCATTGAGGTAATTATACAACGAAAATTGCACCATCAGTTTTTTAAAACGCTTGGAGATTTGAATATTTCTCGAATGAAGATTCAACTCACCTTGTTTGTATAGATAACACATTAAAATGAATGGTGGAATTAAATATATCAACGAATTAACCTTTACAAACCAATCAAAATTGATGATTTTAAATGCATAAAGCACCAACGAAAGGGTTACGAATAAACGCAGAATGATTTCGTAGGCAAAAACTGAAAGAATATTTTTAAAGAAACTTCTGAGATAAGCCTCAAACAACAAATAGTACACATATCCGATACCGATAGGCACAACCCAGTAGTAGTATTCAACAAATTGTGCAGATTTTTCGATGTACTGATTCTCAATCCACGGTCGAAACAGAATAAAACTAGCAGTGGTTAGCACGATACCCAGCAAAACTATTCTAAAAATAAACGACAAGAAACCAAAGTGTTTCTGCGATTCATCTTTGAAGTATGGGAGGAATTTCAAGGTAGTAAAAGCAGTACCAAATCCAGCTAAATAGGCAAATAAAGTTCCAACAGTAATTAAAATGCTAACCAACCCAATTTGATCGGTTGAGAGAATAATCAAAAACAAGATACCCTTATTCAAATACCCCAGCCCGATACCAGCATACGATATTAACGTTGTTCTCAGCGCATCTTTTTGAATAATTCCCATCTCAATTTTTATTTTACGAATTTAAGATTTTTCCAGAAAGTGATTGACTTCTGAGCAAATGCAATTGTAGAATTAACAATCGTGTATTGAAAAACAGATAAAAAACATGAAAAACGTTGTATATCCTACTCTATTTTTGTACTGATGTCAAACGAAAACAACATAGAAGCTCTTATACACCTAATTGATGATCCAGACGAGGATATTTTTTTACATGTTCGCGATCGTCTTCGGCAGTATGGGCCAGATGCTATTCCCTTCCTAGAAAATTCATGGGGTGAAAAGGATTATGGTTTAATCTTCTTGAATCGTGTTGAACAATTGATTCACGATATTCAATTCGACCACACTAAAAAATGTCTGGATGATTGGATGAGGAGCGAGAAAGACTTGTTGGAAGGTGCTATTATCATCGCTAAATATCAATATCCTGGATTAGATGATGAGATGATTCAAGAATTCTTTCAAACAATCCGAAAAGATATTTGGATGGAATTAAATCCTCGCATGACAGCTTTTGAAAAGATTCGTGTTTTCAATCGAATTTTCTACGGAAAGTACCGTTTTCATGGCGATTCAAAAGATTTTCATTCTCCAACTAACTCGTTCATCAACACAGTTATTGAGTCAAAAAAAGGGAATCCTTTGAGTTTGAGTATCATTTATAGTATCGTAGCTCAATCGTTGAATCTACCCATTTTTGGTGTCAACCTGCCGAATCATTTCATATTGGCTTATGTTGACGAAGACGGAATAAATCAATTTACGAAGGCTGACAACAAAACGGGAATTTTATTTTACATCAATGCCTTTTCAAAAGGAAGTTTGTTTGACGAAGCTGAAATTACTGAATTTTTATCCAATTTGAATATTGCTCCTTCACGCGAATACTACGAACCTTGCTCAAACACATCGATTATTCGTCGTATGATTACTAACTTAATCAGTGGATTTCAACAAGCAGGAAATGCAGAAAAAGTAAATGAATTAATCGAATTGCGAGAAATCATTTCTTAATTGAAGTCGAGTTCCAATCCATCGTAAGCTAAAAATACATTCGAAGGTAATTCTGCCGAAACCTCTTCATGCAATCCCATCAAGTGTGAAATGTGTGTCAAATATGCTTGTTTCGGCTTTAGTTCATCAATCAACTCTAACGCTTGTTTCAAATTGAAATGCGAAACGTGCTCTTCTCTTCGAAGCGCATTTATAATCAACACATCTAAATTCTGCAATTTTGCTTTCTCCTCTTCAGCAATGAAATTTGCATCCGTGACATAAGCAAACTGTTGAAAACGATAACCTAAAACTGGCAATTTGTAGTGAATCACTTCGATCGGTTGAATCGTCACATCTTTTTGCAAATCAATTGTTGAATCTTTATCGACAATTTGAATATCCAAACGTGGAATTCCAGGATACTTGAACGATGAGAAAATGTATTCATATTCTCTGTGTAAAGCTTCATTCACACGTTCGTCACAATAGATTTTCATGTCCTTATTTTGCTTGAAGTTGTATGCACGAACATCGTCTAATCCTGCCAAATGATCTTTGTGTTGATGTGTAAAAATAATTGCTTCTAATTCTTGGATATTAGCTCGCAACATTTGTTGTCTGAAATCGGGACCAGCATCAATTACATAATTCAACCCATCAATCGTTAGAACAATTGAAGAACGTAAACGATTATCTTTTGGATTTTTTGATTTACAAACCTCACAATCACATGCTATTACTGGAACACCCTGTGAGGTTCCTGATCCTAAAATCGTAACTTGAAATGCTTTGTTTGACATCAAATGAAACTTATTTTGCGCCATAAAAATAGCCAATTATCTGATTAAAAAAGCAATTCATTTCACAAGAAAAAAATGACATAAATAAAGACCTGAGTTTCGCTTATCAGAATCTTTTATTTGTAACTTTGCCTAAACTAGAAAAGCATTTTATCATGTCAGTACATACAAATATCAAAAGGGTAACTACAAAAACCTTATCAGAAATGAAAGCTCGTGGAGAAAAAATCACAATGCTCACGGGATATGATTACTCCATGGCTCGCATCATCGATACAGCTGGAATTGAAGTTATTCTTGTTGGTGATTCTGCATCAAATGTAATGGCTGGACATGAAACGACACTTCCAATTACATTGGATCAAATGATTTACCACGCGTCTTCAGTCGTTAGAGCTGTAAAACGTGCGCTGGTTGTTGTGGATATGCCATTTGGATCTTACCAAGGTAACTCGAAGGAGGCTTTATCAAGTGCCATTCGCATCATGAAAGAGTCAGGGGGACACGCAGTAAAAATGGAAGGTGGTGCCGAAATTGTTGATTCTATTTCACGTATTCTAACTGCGGGTATTCCTGTTATGGGACATTTAGGTTTAACTCCTCAGTCGATTTATAAATTCGGTACTTACGTTGTAAGAGCTAAAGAAGAGGAAGAAGCAAATCGTTTGATTGCCGATGCTAAATTATTAGAAGAAACAGGTTGCTTTGCAATCGTTTTAGAAAAAATACCAGCTCATTTAGCGAAAAAAGTTGCTGAATCGGTTTCGATTCCGATCATTGGTATTGGTGCTGGAAATGGTGTCGACGGACAAGTATTGGTTGTACATGATATGTTGGGAATCAACAATGAATTCAATCCACGTTTCTTAAGAAAGTACAACAACCTATACGAACAAATGATGACTTCATTCTCTCGTTACATAGAGGATGTTAAATCAGGAGATTTCCCGAATGAAGACGAACAATACTAATATGTCTTTAGCGGAAAAATTCCAATTGGAAGTTCTTCACGAAGACAATCACACCATTGTTGTCAACAAAAAACCTTCAGATCTTGTTCAAGGTGATAAAACAGGCGACGAACCATTACCAGAGCGAATCAAGTCTTATCTGAAAGAAAAGTATGATAAACCCGGAAATGTATTTTGTGGGGTTGTTCACCGTCTGGATCGTCCAACGAGTGGTGCCTTGGTATTTGCTAGAAC
>DATGOZ010000192.1:0-11061 GCA_035305395.1 Taishania sp.
TTTTACCGATACCTAAAACATCAATAAACTGCTTCGGTCGTTCTGGAATTGAAAGTGGCCAAAATCTACTTCCTACTCCTCCGGCCATGATTACTGCATACTTGTTATTTGTCATAATTCACCTGTTCAACAACTGCTAATTTATTTATAAGAAATTTTCTATTTGTTCTTACCTCGGTACATAAATACCTTGTTCTTCTCAAATCTCCCTTTTGAAAGATCTTTGATTCTAGGGCAAATGTAGCATATTTCGGTAGTTTTTCTAACAAAAATTGATTTGGTCCCAATTCGTCATACTGCTTCAACACCCGATGTAACTGCACATCTGTACACGAAGAAGCCTTCATATTCATAAAGGAATTCAACAATCCTTGTTCAACATCTCTAGGCAACAATCCTTTTTGAATAATTGGGAACATCAAATCAACGAAATTTTGTTTCCATTCAATTCCATGTGGCTTCACTTGATTTTTGTGTTCCATCCATGTTTTTAAATGTGCAAACTCGTGAACGGTTGTCACCAAAAAAGAATATTTATTGAGGTCTCCATTAATCGTAATTTGCGGTTTTTCAGCACCAATAGGACTTCTAAAATCGCCCAACTTGGATCTTCTTGGAGAAACAATTTTGAATTTTACAGGATATGTTTTAAAAAGTGAATACAGATAATCTTCTGTACCCTCTGGTACATATTTTTTTAGAACGTCAATTATTTTTGAAGTTTTATCCAAACTAGTTGAAGATTTTTTTCAATTTTTGTACAAATGAAAGAAAATATAACCTTAATTTAGCTTTCGTGATTAAAAAATTATTTGAAAATATCGGGAATTTTTTTCAAATGCTTTGGATTGTTTTTTCCAAGCCTGAAAAATGGAGCGTTTTCCGCAAACGCGTATTTGACGAAATTGAAATTATTGGAATTAATTCCATCTCGTTGGTTGGTATCATGTCTGTATTTATTGGTGCTGTAATTGCATTGCAAGTAGGATTCAATATGGACAACCCTTTACTCCCTGAGTATACAATTGGATATTTAACTCGATCTACAACAATTTTGGAATTTTCTCCTACAATTATGTCACTAATTTTAGCTGGTAAAGTCGGTTCGAATATTTCGTCGGAAATTGGAACAATGAAGACAACCGAGCAAATTGATGCATTGGAAATCATGGGGGTCAACTCGCTAAACTACCTTGTTTTACCCAAAATTACCGCGGCAGTTATCTTCTTCCCTATATTGGTAATCTTCTCTATCGGATTAAGTTTAATCGGAGGATGGTTAGCTCTAATCATTTCAGACTTAGGATCTACAGAATCATACATTTATGGAGTTCGTGCCTTCTTCAAAGTGAAGGAAGTTACTTATGCTCTTTCAAAATCTGTATTCTTTGCCTTCGTTATTGTATCGATTGCTTCTTATTATGGTTATTATACGAAAGTTGGTGCAGTAGAAGTTGGTCGTTCATCAACAGAAGCTGTGGTTACAAATAGTATCGCAGTATTAATTTTAGACTTAATTTTAACTCAGTTAATTCTCTTCTAATGATTGAAGTTAAAAATTTAAATAAATCCTTCTCTGGTAATCATGTTTTACATGATATCAATGCAACCTTCGAGCAAGGGAAGGTCAATCTCATCATTGGTCAATCTGGAAGTGGAAAATCTGTTTTAGCCAAATCAATCGTCGGGTTACACGAACCAGATACGGGTGAAATTTTATTTGACGGGAGGAATTTCCTCAACATGTCACGCACTCAGAAAACAGATATCAGAAAAGAGATTGGAATGTTGTTCCAAGGTTCAGCTCTGTTCGACTCGATGACGGTGGAAGAAAATGTCATGTTTCCACTAAAGATGTTTACCAACAAAACTGCAAAAGAGATGTTGGATCGAGTAAACTTCTGTCTAGATCGCGTAAACTTAAGTGGAAAAAACAAACTTTACCCCGCAGAATGTAGTGGTGGTATGCAAAAAAGAATTGGTATTGCGCGCGCAATTGCGATGCAACCTAAATATTTGTTTTGTGACGAACCTAACTCTGGATTAGATCCAATGACGTCAATTGTAATTGATGGATTGATTCGAGAAATCACTTACGAATTCAATATGACAACAATTGTGATTACACACGACATGAATTCCGTTATTGAAATTGGTGACCGTGTGACGTTCATTTACAAAGGTAAAAAATGGTGGGAAGGAGATCGTCAATCAATATTAACGACTGATAACAAAGAAATCATTGACTTTGTTTACGCATCTAACTTCATGCGTGAGATTCGTGAAAATATGACCAAGAAATAATCTTTATTTTTTTAATCTAAGATATAACAGCAATGTGCTCTAATAAAAAAGCCTCTCCAGTTAGCTGGAGAGGCTTTTTTATTTATCTTAATTGATTATTGTATAATCAACTTAACCATTTTTGAAGACTCTTCCATTTTTGAATGGATGAAGTAGCTTCCGGCAGACAACGCTTTCAAATCTAATTGAATTTCTGTTGCTTGATTACCAGGAACTACTTGAATCACTCTACCTGCATTATCAAGTACAATCACTTCATTGATTACAGAAGAACTTCTAACCCAAACATCACCATTAGATGGGTTTGGAGATACGCTGAATGTATTAGCCTCAGTTTCTTCAATTCCTACACATCCATCAACTAACACTTGAGTTGTAGCTGTACCTGTACAACCATTTGCAGCTGTATAAGAATAAGTAATCGTTTTAGAACCTGTACCAGCGGTTGCAGGGTTGAATGTGTTACCACTCACACCTACTCCACTATATGTACCTCCAGCTGGTGAACCTTGGTTAAGGTTAACTGGACTGTGATAAACACACATTGAAGGAATAGACCCCATTGTTACTGTAGGAACTTGTTTCGGACTTGGATTTGCTGTAGCTGGAGAGCTTAAACATCCGTTGTTGCTAGAAGTAACTGTAACTGGGTTTGAGTTTGTTACTGTAATTGAACTTCCAGTAGCACCTGTTGACCATTGGTAGCTAGTACCTCCTGAAGCAGTAATTACAGCGTTACCACAATTATTTTGAACACTTACTGTTGGAGTTGCAGGAACTGAATTAATGTTGATTGTTTGAGTAGTTGTTGAAGCACCTCCATTGATAGTCAACGTAACAGTTTTCGCACCACTTGTACTATATGTTACAGTATGTGGACCAGCAGTATTTGCAGTTGCAGGAGTTGCTCCAGCACCAAAGTTCCAGCTGTAAGAAGTAGCCTGAGTTGAAGTATTTGTAAATGTTACTGTTTGACCTGTACAAGCTGATGTTGAAGAAGCATTGAAGTTTGCATTAGGACCTGAAGAAACTCCAGAAATATTGATGTTATCAATATACAAGTAATTACTATATCCATTAGTACCTCTGAATTTAACACTAACTTGTCCATTACCAACATAAGGAGATAAATCTACTGATTCGTTTCTCCATGTAGAAGGAGTACTGTATGCACTTGTGTTAGTAGAATTTTCAGTCATCAATTGTGTACCTGATTTAGAGTATACAACTTCATAAGGCATACCACATCCAGGAGATACCAATACTTCTAATTTATCAGATTGTCCGGTATAAGGTCTATAGGCAACATCAAAAGTTAATGAAGCAGAACTATAACCATTCATATTCAATGTAGGAGTATTCAAATCATCGATCTCACCTGGATTGTTTGAGCTATAGTAATTAATTCTTGCTGAACCAGTTGTTGTTGGCGCTGTACCATTGTTATTACGAGCCCAAGTATTAGAAGTTCCACCATTCGTAATCGACCAATTAGAAGGAGGGAAAGTTGTTCCAACAAAACCTTCTGTTAGTGGTAAGTTAACAATATTTGCTGGTGGTGCAGAAACTGTAATATAATTTGTCTTCGTTATTGTTCTATTCCCTACAGAAGAAGTAATTGCTACAGTTACAGTATATGTACCCGGAGTGTTATAAGTTACTGTTGGTGATGCTGCATTAGATGAACTTGGAGAACCACCCGCAAATGTCCAGTTATATGAGTTGATTGTTGCCGTTGTTCCTGTTACAGAAAATGTTACCGAACCTCCAGCACAAACTCCAACAGATGAAGCTTCAACATCTGCAGAACATAAGTTAGCCCCAGGAAGCACTCCTACAGCTTGTAAGTTAGCAGTTGTCCATATATTACTTCTTCCTGCAGTACTACTTGTAATTGCATTACGCATTCTTGTTACTTGTCCATTTGTAAACATTTTTGAACAGTAAGAATAGTCCATGTAGTTCTCTACGTTGTCCAAATTTCCATCACAAGTTACTTTATTTAAGTTACAAACCCCATTTGAACCATTTGTTTGAGGCGTATCAGCAACATTATCCGTACCACAAGTACCGATATTTCCACTTCCCCAAACGTGTTGCAAGTTTAACCAGTGACCAACCTCATGAGTCAAAGCTCTACTTTTATATTCAGAAGCAGTACCAATTGAACCGACATAATCATGTAACATGAAAATACCGTTGTAATACATGTTTGTTGTGGTTGGGTTAGCATTACCTTGTGGCAAGAAAGTATATCCTGCAGCACCACTTACCAAACTTTTACAAACATAAATATTTAAATATTTATTATGTGGCCATACTCCTTGATATACATCATTACCATTGACAACAGCGTTAACTTGTACTAGCCCATCACTTCCGTTGTTTGTAGCATTTGATTGAGTCCTAGTGATACCATTAAAACATGCTCCATTAGGTGCAACCTTTGCTAATGCAAATTCAATCTCTGCATCACCTGCAATTGATTGAAATTGCGATACTACATTGTTTACATCAGCATTTTGTTTTCTAAAATCACGATTTAAAATACGAACGGCATCTAATACTTGTGCCTCTGAAATATTTTCGGAACCACCATTGTGAAGAATGTGAAACACAACTGGAATAGTATAAACCACACCTGACTTTTCTTGCGAATAATGTGTCTCCTCTTGAGTTAAGGCACGCGCCTCAAGATACTGTTGATACCTTGCAGGATCCTCTTGTTGCATTCTTTGCAACGCTTCATACTGCCCACAAATCTTAATCTCATTTGTTTGTGGGTTTTTAAATACCGACTGGCTGAACGCTGTCAAACCTAACCCGATAGATAAAACACTAAGATAAAGTTTTCTCATAAGCTAAATCTATATAAAAAGAAATAAATCGGACTAAATTTACAAAAAAAAGAATACAGTTAGAATATTGTTAAAAAAAATTAAATTTGTTCAAAAGAGATTGCCAATTTTATACGAATAACGGCACATTTTTTGATGACTACTCTCAAAAATTGAAAACATGAATTTTTTCTTTTCACTTTTGGTATCACTAATCTTGGCTTTTCCAGAACAGGGAATTCCCTATTCAAAGATTGATGCAGCTTTTGATCAAAAAAATGCAGAAGCAATTGTCAGCCTCTCAAAGGATAAAATACTGATTAACATCCTAAACAAGGAAGGTGCTTATTCAAAATCACAAGCGGTATTAGTTTTGAAAGACTTTTTTACAAATAAAGCAAATTGTCAATTCAACTTCACCTTTAAAGGAAATGTTACAAATGGTGCTACATTTGCCATTGGGAATTATTCATGCGGAACAACAAATTTCCGCGTTACAATGCACTTCAAAAACTGTGGTGACGATTACAAAATTGAAAGCATTACAATTGAAAAAGATTAGAATTCATGATTTTAGAACAATTAAAACAAACTGACTTACCTCTTATCATTCAAAATGCACTAAACGAAGATATTGGCGAGGGAGATCATTCAAGTCTAGCTTGTGTACCAGAAAATGCACAAGGAAAAGCAAAACTAATCATCAAGGATAAAGGCATTATTGCAGGTATTGAACTAGCTCAATTCATCTTTGAAACATACGATAAAAAATTAAATTTCAATAAGTTTATTGATGACGGAACTGAAGTTGAACATGGGCAAATTGCATTTGAAGTAAGCGGTTCTTCTCGTTCGATTTTAGCAACTGAACGTTTAGTCCTTAACTTCATGCAACGCATGAGTGGTATTGCAACTCAAACTAATCGAATCGTGAAGAAGATTGAAGGTTCAAAATCCAAGTTATTAGACACTAGAAAAACAACACCAGGAATTCGTCTTCTTGAAAAATGGGCCGTATTGATTGGTGGTGGTCACAACCATCGCTTTGCGTTGTACGATATGATTATGCTGAAAGACAACCACATCGATTATGCTGGTGGTATCACAAATGCAATAACACGAACTGAAGCATATTTAAAGCAAATCAACAAAAATCTAAAAGTTGAAATTGAAGTTAGAAACATGGATGAACTGAAGGAAGTTTTATCTGTTGGTAAAGTTGACCGAATCATGTTGGATAACTTCTCACCTTCTCAAATTCAAGATGCATTAAAGATAATCCCAAGTCAATTTGAAGTAGAAGCTTCTGGAGGAATCACAATTGATACAATACATGAATACGCTGCAACAAATGTTGATTTCATCTCAGTTGGAGCTTTAACACACTCTTTCAAGAGTTTAGACATGAGTTTGAAAGCTGATTTCGAAATTTGATATTTTTGAGTCAGAAATTTGCATTTATAATTTGAACTTATCATTATATTTGCCAACCGAATGCCCACGTGGTGAAATTGGTAGACACGCCATCTTGAGGGGGTGGTGCCAGTAGGTGTACCAGTTCGAATCTGGTCGTGGGCACAAAAAAGAGGATTCAACGAATCCTCTTTTTTAATTCAATGAAACAGACTTCCCCATTAAATACATCAAGGCCTCAGCAAATAACTCTTCCTCTATCGGTTGGTCGTATTTGCAATCGCCAATACAATCTAGTAAGCAACATTGAATTTTTCCTGAATGATTCTTTTTATCATTATAGAGTAGCTCAATAATTCCTGAAATATCCGACATATTAATAACAGGAACTGGAAACCAATCCAAGATGACTTTCTCAATTCGACGATGTTCCTCTGGAGACAACTTCCCAACACGCAAAGAAAGAAAACTTTCGGCAATCATTCCAAGTGCTACAGCATGCCCATGATCAATTTTACTTTTATTCAAAAAATATCCTTCAAGCGCATGACCAACAGTATGACCAAAATTGAGGATTTTACGTTTTCCAGTCTCTAACGGATCTTCATTCACAATACCCAATTTGATTGAAATTATTTTCGCCAATTTTTCATCATCCGCTAATTCAGACAAATTTTCTAACGATTCTAATTCTTCGAACAAAGAAACATCCATTATCAAAGCATGTTTCAACACTTCAGCAAACCCATTGAGCATTTCCTCTAGCTCTAAAGTTTCCAGAAAACTTTTATCTACAAAAATTGCCTTTGGATTACTAAAAACACCTAATTGATTTTTATACATACCCAAATCAATTCCCGTCTTCCCTCCTATTGAAGCATCAACCATCCCAAGTAAAGTCGTTGGTATATGTATAAAGTCAACCCCACGTTTATAAATAGACGCAATAAATCCTCCCATATCTGTTACCATTCCCCCTCCAAGATTTATTACCAAATCCCTTCTTCCGATACCATACTCGGATAAAGCCTCCCACACTTGAAAGCAAACTTCCATTACCTTATTTTCTTCACCACTAGGTAACAACATCACTTCAGCTTCCTTTAAAAAATCGAAGGTTGTAATAAGGTATTCAAGACAATATTCGTGAGTATTTTCATCTACAATAATCACATATTTTGATTTCGCATAATGCTCTTCTACAAACCGTTGAAAAGAAGAATTACCTAAATCTGCAATTTCAATTGGATACTTTAATCCATCTAACTTAATCATACAATCAACAATTCATTCTAAAAACTAATTCCAATAATAAATATTTTTTTTGCAAAAATGCATCAACTATCAATTATATCAATATATTTAGCAAACGTAAACTTAAAAAATATCAAACTTATGAAGAAATTCGTATTCATGGCATCGCTTTTATTTGCCAGCTATTCAGCTATTGGTCAAGGATTTTATGGCGACATCAACGTTGGTTATGGTCTAGGATACCCAGGTCGTATTCACAATGACGGAACTGGTTTGGGAACTTCTGTTCAGGGTACTATCGATAGAGACGGTGTAAGTGGTGTTGTTACACAAATGAAAAATTCTGACAAATCCATCAACGGAGGTGTTGGTCAAGGTTTGAATCTACAAATTACTCCAGGATATATGTTCAACGACCACATTGGAGTTGAATTAGGAATCAATTATTACTTGGGTTCTAGAGTAACAGTTCAAGAAGTAAATTATGATTTACATGCTCACGTTTCAATTGCAGGTATGAGCGATGAATTAGATGTTGAGGATTATGTAGATGTATTAGCAACATCTAAGTCACAACAAATGCGTTTGATTCCTTCATTGG
Source organism: Taishania sp. (assembly GCA_035305395.1). Lineage (GTDB taxonomy): Bacteria > Bacteroidota > Bacteroidia > Flavobacteriales_D > Crocinitomicaceae > Taishania. The sequence goes on from DATGOZ010000192.1 coordinate 8,410, forward strand.
TTTTGAGTACAGGTGCTTCTAAAAATATCAGTGGTTATGCTAAATTTGGTTTAGTTTTACCAGTATTTGGTAGTTCAACAGTTTCTATGGATAGAACTGATAAAACAGTTGTGAATAGTGGTTTTGATTTTGTGAATGGAAAAATTACTTATGATGAAATTGCTGAAACAAAAACTTCACAAGAACAAGTAATCAATGGTTCTTTCACTGTAGGTTTCAAAGGAGCTATGGGTATCAACTTCAAAGTAGCTGAGAAAATCAGTGTATTTGCTGAAGTTTTCGCTACTAACTTACAAATCGACAGAAAGAAAGCTGAATTGACTAAGTTTGAAATTGGAGGTGTTGATCAATTACCAAATATGACAACATACCAAAAAGAAATCACTTATGTGAATGAGTTGTCGAATACTTCTAACTCTGCGGAGATGAATCCAGATTTTAACCCTGGTTCAGCAAGAGAAGCTTTGAAAATGGGTACTAACTTCAACCAATTAGGTTTGGCGGTTGGTGTGAAATTCAATTTCTAATCCCCATTTCATAAATGAGTAGGAGCCTGTCCTTGTGACAGGCTTTTTTTATGCACCTAATACTTGTTTTTTCAGCAAAAGAATGTATCTTTGCACCCAATTAATTAATTATTAACCGGGGTTTCGTACTCCAAATAATAAAACAAAACAGTATGGCAACTCGTATTAGATTGCAAAGACACGGTAAGAAAGGATATGCTTTCTTCCACATTGTAGCTGCAGACAGCAGAGCAAAAAGAGATGGTAAATTCATCGAAAAATTGGGAACTTACAACCCAAACACAAATCCAGCAACAATTGATATCAATTTTGATCGTACTCTTCACTGGGTACAAGTTGGTGCTGAATTAACAGACACAGCTCGTGCAATTTTATCTTACAAAGGTGTACTTTACAAAAACCACCTTATCAAAGGTATTGCTAAAGGAGCGTTGACTGAAGCACAAGTTGAAGAAAAATTCAACAAGTGGTTAGCAGATAAAGAAGCTAAAATTACTAGCAAAGTTGATGGTTTGGCTAAAGCTAAAGCTGATAAAAAAGCTGAAGCATTGAAAGCTGAGGCTGCTGCAAATGAAGCAAAAGCAAAAGCTATCGAAGCTAAAAACACTCCAGCAGTAGAAGAAACAGCTGAAGAAGTTGCAACTGAAGAAGTAGCAACAGAAGAAGCAACTGAAGAAACAGCTTCTGAAGAAGAAACTTCTGCAGAATAAAAAACTCATATTTGAATGAATAAGGCAGATTGCTTTCATTTAGGATATGTTGCGAAACTTCACGGATTCAAAGGTGAAGTTTCGCTTTTTTTAGACGTAACCAATCCAGAGGATTACGCTACACTTGATGCTGTATTTATTGAAATCAATGGGCAACTTACACCTTTCTTCATCGAGTCTCTCAAATTAAAAAACAAAGGTTTTGCTGCCGTAAAATTTGAAGGTGTCAACACAGAAAATGACGCCCGAATTTTATTACGCAAAAATGTATACCTCCCAGCATCGATTCTACCTGAATTAGGTGACAAAAATTTCTACGATCACGAAATTGTCGATTTCCAAGTAGAAGATACGCAATACGGAAATATCGGAAAAGTTGTTCAAGTAATCGACTTATCTGCCAATCCGTTATTGCAGGTTGATAAAGACGGAATTGAAATTTTGATTCCTATTCAAAATGATGCCATTGTCAATATTAACCGCAAAACAAAAACTTTAACGGTTAACACTCCTCCAGGATTGGTTGAATTATATTTAGGTTAATTGAGCGTTTTCCAATTCAAATATTTTTCAATCGAACAGTTCCATAGTAGTTTGAAAGTTGGAACAGACGCTATGCTTCTCGGTGCATTTGTTGGTGCAAATCACTATCAATCAATTCTTGATATTGGAACGGGAACAGGAGTTTTGGCCTTAATGACAAAACAAACAAATCCAACTGCAAAAGTCACCGCAATTGATTTGGACGAACAAGCATTAATCGATTGTCAAAATAACTTTAGTAATTCTCCTTGGAAGCATGATTTTAAACTCATTTGCGGAGATTTTCTTTTGTACTGTCCAAACAAACAATTCGACTGTATCATTTGCAATCCACCCTACTATGAAAATGGTTTATTGTCCGAATCCGAGAGAATAAACACATCCAAACATACCTCATCTACATTTCTAGAAACGCTATTATTGAAAGGAATCTCGCATTTGAAAGAACATGGAGATTTTTGGTTAATTCTACCAATCGAAAATAGTGAAAAATGGATTGCTTTTTTGGAAAACAATGGCAATATAATCAATCAACTTATAACGATTTGTAGTAAAGTAAACCAGCCTAAACGAATTGTCTTGAAAATTGGAAAAATTGAAAAGGAATTAACGAATAAGAAACAAACGTTTATCATCAGAAATTCAGACAATTCCTATACAGATGAATACAAGCAACTAACAAAAGATTTTCACAATAAAGCATTGTAGTCCCCACTTTTAGCAAGGACTACAATAAAAAATATTATACAGCAACGTTGTGCTCTCTCAATGCATCATTCAAAGAAGTTTTCAAATCAGTTGACTCCTTGCGTTTACCGATGATTAACGCACATGGTACTTGGAATTCACCAGCAGGAAATTTCTTTGTATAC